>NZ_JAWLCI010000018.1:0-67751 GCF_041687215.1 Mariniphaga sp. | reverse complement strand
TCCGCATGGGCGTTCGTTTGTTGGCGATTTATATGCGCAGGAAGATTGGTACAACTTCATGGGATATCAAAGCTCGCACAGCAACGCCGAGGGAACAGTAAACTGGATAAACAAAGGACCCATGGCCGAAATGTGGAACAAACTGAAACCCATGCCTTATATTAACATGGAACCCAATTACGAGGAAATCGGATTTCGGATTTTTGCCAAAGATGTCAGAAATGCCAGTTACTGGAGTCTATTTGCCACACCCGTTGCCGGAGTTACTTACGGTGCAAATGGAATCTGGCCCTGGCTGCAGCCCGGCGAACGGATACTGAATCACCGCGACCAGGGAGGAGTTACCGGATGGCGGAAAAGCATCGAATTTCCCGGGAGCATTCAAATGGGCTACCTGGCCGGATTTTTTCAGAAACTTGACTGGTGGAACCTTTATCCGGCAAACGAAATTTTGGTGAACCAGCCCGGTAACGAAACTTACAATCATTGGATTTCAGCGTTGAAATCCCCCGGCGACGAAACCATTGTTGTCTATATTCCTGAAAAAGCAAAAGTTGAATTGTTCAATCCCGGGAGTTTCAAATATACAGCAGAATGGTTTAACCCGGTAACCAATACATATTCACTGGCCGACTTTGGTATGAAAAATAACAGAATAGCGTTTGAACACGATTTTGAAAACGACATGCTTTTGCTACTAAAAAAAGATAATGATTAATGGAGAATAAAAAATCAGAACAATTATGGAAAGAATAAAAGTTTCGTCAAGTGTCAAATACGGTAAAATGGGGTGCCCGTTCATCCTGATTTTGCTGGGATTATTTCTTTTTTGCGGATGCAATAACAGACCTGAACCGAACAATGCTATTCAACCCTGGAGCGAAAATCCATGTTACTGGCAATACAAAGGCGGGCCGGTGATGCTGTTGGGCGCAAGCAGCGACGATAACCTGTTTCAGTGGCCGGCGGAAATGCTGGTGCCGCATCTCGATTCCATGAAATCGGTGGGAGCCAATTACGTACGCAATACCATGAGCGATCGAAATGATCGTGATTTTGAGCTGTATCCGTTTAAAAAACTTGAAAACGGAAAATACGATTTGAATCAGTGGAACGATGATTATTGGCAGCGGTTTGAATTTTTTCTGAACGAAACGGCAAAACGCGACATCATTGTGCAAATTGAGGTGTGGGACCGGTTCGATTACACCCAGAACAACTGGCCGCCGCATCCTTACAATCCGAAGAACAACATCAATTATTCCGAAGAAGAATCGGGCCTGGATTTGGAATATCCCGACCATCCCGGCCAGAATAAACAGCCTTTTTTCTTTACTACGCCCAATCAACGGAATAACGAAATTTTGCTGAAATTCCAGCAGCAATTTGTGGACAAAATGTTATCATACTCACTGAAGCACAATCACATTCTTTATTGCATGGACAATGAAACATCGGGCGAAGAAGAGTGGGGCGCTTACTGGGCCCGTTATATCCGTACCAAATCTGAAGAGGCAGGCAAAAAAGTTTTTCTCACAGAAATGTGGGATGCCTGGGACTTGAAATCGGAACAGCACAAACGTACGTTCGACCATCCTGAACTTTATGATTTCTGCGATATTTCACAAAATAACCACCAGCGCGATCAGGCGCACTGGGACAATTTCCAGTGGGTAAAAAATTACATTTCCGGCCAGCCGCGACCCATAAACACTGTAAAAACTTACGGGGCCGACGGCGGCACCCACGGCAATACCAATAACGGCATCGACGGCTGGTGGCGGCATGTCATTGGTGGAACAGCATCGGCGCGGTTTCATCGCCCGACTTCGGGTTTAGGTTTGTCCGAATTGTCCATGAACTCGGTGAAAGCTGCGCGTGAAGTTGAAAAAATATGCCCATTTTGGGAACTATCTCCCAATAATGAATTGCTTTCCGATGGTGAAGAAAACGAAGCTTACCTTGCATTGAAACCAGGCGAAGTGTTTGTGGTGTTCTTTCCTGATAAAGGAGATGTTGGCCTCGATTTATCGGAATTCAGTTCAAATTTTACCCTGAAATGGATGAATGTGAGAAAAGGGGAGTGGTTTTCAGAAGAAAATGTTGAAGGCGGAAAAATAGTAACTCTGGAAACGCCTGGCGAACTGGAATGGGTGGCGGTTATAAAAAGAAATTGAGGGCAAAAGCTTTTTATCAGGAATTCATTTTTTCAAAGTTCTGTCAACTTTTTAGCCATTTCTTCTAAATCCAGCACAAAATCAGGCTCAAAAAGTTCAATGGCCGATAAAGGCATGGCTTTGGCAAAAGCGGTTTCAGGATTTTCTACAACAGTAGTTCCTCCATATTTTTTAATGGTTTGCAGCCCGGTGGCGCCGTCGTTGTTCGAGCCGGTGAGCAAAATGCCTGTGAGTTTGTCTTTGAATGTCCAGGCGGCAGTTTCAAAAAGCACATCAATTGAAGGCCTCGAGAAATTTATTTTTGGGTCGGTTGAAAGGCTGAATGTGAAATCGGATTCGATTTGCAGATGATAATTTGGCGGCGCAAAATAGACGGTTTTCCTGCGTATGGCTTCTTTTTCTCCTGCTTCTTTTACCTTTCTGTTTGTCTTTTGGTTCAATTGCGAAAGGTAAGTGTTGATTGTGTTGGCTCCAATATGAAGAACGATAATTACCGGCGCTTCAAAACTTTCCGGTAAATTCATCAGTAATTTCCTGATGGCTTCCATTCCTCCGTATGATGCACCAACAACAACTGCTTTCATTTTTCAGTAATTTGAAGTTTTTTATAAATTCTCATTTTTTTATCAAGCATCGAGTAGTTGTTCTCAAAATCGGTAAACCGGAGACTTTCCTTGGTTCCCAGACAAAGAATTCCCCGCTTGGTAAGACTTTCGTTAAAAAGTTTGAGTACTTTATTTTGCAGAAATTTGTCGAAATAAATAAGCACATTGCGGCAGAAAATGAGGTTTACCTCTGCAAAAACACCGTCGGTTACCAGGTTGTGGTCGGCAAAAACAATGTTTTTCGAAAGCGATTTATCGAACAGCACAGAACCATATTTAGACGTGTAGTAATCTGAAAGTTTGGTTTTTCCTCCGGCTTCAAGATAATTTTTTGCGTATAGTTCTATTTCTTTTTTAGGATAAATTCCCTGTTTGGCTGTTTCGAGCACGTTTTTGTTAAAGTCAGTAGCATAAATTTGTGTTCGCTGAAGCAAACCCTCTTCCTGCAGCAAAATAGCCAGTGAATAAACTTCTTCGCCAGTGGAACATCCTGCGTGCCAAACTTTTAAGCGGGCATAGGTTTTTAAATCGGAAACCACTTTTTTTCGAAACGCCAGGTAAAAATCCGGATCGCGAAACATTTCAGTAACATTAATGGAAAGGTCTTGCAAAATGGTGCGGAAAAAAGTTTTATCCCAAAGCACCTTGTTTTGCAATTCAGAAATGGTATTGTAATCGTTTAATTGCAAACGCTGATTAATTCTTCGTTTCAGGTGAGCCTTACTGTAATTCCTGAAATCATATCCATATTTCATAAAAATGGCCTGAAGGAGCAGGTTCAGCTCAATGTCGGAGGTGTCAATTGCCTCCTGATTTTCTTTAGTGTTGTTTGTTTTATCTGAAAGCATTTTGGATTATTTTCCTGATTTGAGCCATTTTAAACGGCTTGCTAATAAAATCATTCATGCCGGCATCGAAACATTTTTGTTTGTCATCAGAATAGGTATTCGCTGTAACTGCAACAATAAATACGGGCTTTTCAACGGCATGGTTTGCTTCGTATTCTCTTATTTTTATTGTGGAACTTATTCCGTCCCATTCCGGCATTTGCATATCCATCAGAATCAGGTCGTAGCGATTCGTTTTAAACATTTCGAATGCTTTCTTTCCGTCGGCGGCAACATCGCACGAAATTCCCATTTTTTGCAAAATAGCCTGGGTAATGCGCTGATTGACCGGGTTATCTTCAGCATATAAAATTTTGGTGTTTTCAGGAATTATTATTTCGGGTTCTTCCTCACCATCCTGACTTTCGGGGTTGTATCCGAAATTAAGTTTGAACCAAAATTCCGAACCTTTGCCGGGCTCACTTTCAATACCAATTTCACCTCCCATCAGATGAACAAGGTTTTTGCAGATGGCAAGACCAAGGCCGGTTCCTCCGTATTTTCGTTCTGTTGATTCATCGGTTTGCGAAAACACTTTAAACAGTTTTTTCTTGTTTTCTTCAGAAATGCCAATGCCAGTGTCAATAACTTTAAACAAAAGTTCGGTTTTGTTGATGTTTTTATTTAGAGGTGCGATTTCAATTTTTACACTTCCCTCTTTGGTAAATTTGATGGCGTTGTTTACCAGGTTTATCAAAATTTGATTTAACCTGTGCGGGTCGCCAAACAACATGTCGGGAATATTTTTGTCAATTTTGGCAGAAAGGTTAATTCCTTTTGTTTGCGCCCTGAATTGTAATAACTTTACAATGGTGTTTATTACTTTGGAAAGCCTGAATTCGATGTTTTCAATTTGAATCTGGCCAGCTTCAATTTTTGAAAAATCAAGAATGTCATTAATAATATTCAATAGGTTTTCGCCCGATGAGGAAATAATTTCAACAAGATTTTTCTGTTCGGGTTTCAGTTCTGTTTCTTCCAGTATTTTTGAAATTCCGATAACGCCATTAAGTGGTGTCCGTATTTCGTGCGACATATTGGCCAGAAAAATGGATTTGGCCTGTGTGGCTTTTTCGGCTTTTGTTTTTTGAATTTCGAGTTCCCGGTTGTTTTCTTCCAGTTTTTGGAGCAAATCTTTCAGTTCTTCCTGGCGGGAATACAATTCGAGGAAAATTCTCACTTTTCCAATGAGAATTTCAGGAATAATTGGTTTGGGAATAAAGTCAACCGCACCGGTTTCAATTCCTTTAATAATATGCAGTTCGCTCTGATGAATGGCTGAAACAAAAATGACAGGGAGAAACATTGATTTTTTTCTTTTGCGCATAAGCGTCAAGGTTTCGTAACCATCCATGCCGGGCATCTGCACATCGAGGATGGCCATGGCAAAATCTTCTTTTTGCGTTTCCCTAAGCGCCTCCATACCAGAGGTTGCCCGCACAAAAGTAACATCAAAATCGCCGAGCAGCATTTCAAGGCTTACCAGGTTCTCAACCCGGTCATCTACAATGAGTATTTTTGGTTTCCCCATACAATTATTTATAGAGCCATATTTTTAATAATGATAATAATTTTTGCACATCAACCGGTTTCGATATGTAATCGTTGGCCCCGGAATCGATGGCTTTCTGGTAATCTTCTTTCATTGCCTTTGCCGACAGGGTAATGATTGAGATATTTTTTGTTTCAGGCGTATTTCTAATTATTTTCATTGCCTCGTATCCGTCCATCACCGGCATCATAATGTCCATTAAAACGAGATCGATATCTGAATTGTTTTTTAGCATATCAATGGCCACAGCTCCGTTTTCAGCTTCCAGTACTTCAACTTCCCGTTCTTCCAGAATTTGTGCTATGGCAAACACATTCCGGATGTCATCGTCAACCACCAAAACTTTTTTGTTCTTAAAAGTATCGCCCTCATTTATTTCCTGTGCAACCTGTTGCAGTTTTGGCGCCTTGTTGGCCACCTGATGCAGGAAAAGTGTCACTTCATCCATCAGTCGTTCATCAGATTTTAATCCTTTTATCACAATGGAATCGGAAAATTTTTGCAGTTCACGCAACTCTTCACCCGAAAGTTCCCTTGCAGTATGAATGATTACATTGGGTATGGGCACATTATCCGCTTTAAGTTTGCGGAGGAGTTCGTTACCAGAGAAATCGGGAAGTCCCAAATCCAGAATAATACAATCGAATGGCCTGGCAGTAATCATTTCGTAGGCTTGCTGCCCTGTTTTGGCTTCGTGTAAAACAAGGTCCTTGTTTTTGAACAGCAAATGAATGGCTTCACGCGTTATTGGATCGTCTTCTACCACCAGAATTTGCTTATAATCTGTAAATACATTGTTTTCAATGTTTTTCGAAATATTCCTGAATTTTTCTGATTCCGGCGTGGTGAGTTCTTCAATTTCGTCAAGTATGGAGTCTTCAATCCGGGAAACAAGGTGAAGGGGTAACCGGCTAGTGAATTTGTTTTCGCCAAGCTTTTTCAAATCCACAGAATCGCTGAGGCTGTCTGAGACGATTATGGCCTCTGAAGAAAATTTTTCTGCCAGTTTAATCCCGTCGTTTATTCCCGAAGCCACCAGTACGTTAAAATTTCTGTTATGGCACAGGTCGAGAAGTTTTTGTGCTTTTTCTTTTTCATTGTGAATAATTAAAACCCTCAACCGCTGAATTACAGAATTTCTATCGTCTTCGATAAAAACAGGCAGATTTTCACTTTTAGGTTCCTGTTCAGCTATTACAGGTTCATTTTGCATTTTATATTTTCTGGTGTGTTCCGAAGCTGCTTTTTCGTCAGCCAGGTTTTTGTAGCCAATTCCAACCAGATTGCTGTCGAGGGGCAGGTAAACGGTAAAAACCGAACCTTTTCCCTCGGTACTTTCCACATGAATTTCACCACCTAAAACACGGGTTAATTGTTTGCTTATGGAAAGGCCGAGCCCGGTTCCGCCATACTTGCGCGAAATGCTTCCATCGGCTTGCTGGAAGGCTTCAAAAATATCATCAACTTTTGATTGTGGGATGCCTACGCCTGAGTCTTCAACAGCTATAAAGAATGTATTTTCAGGCTTTAAATCGGGATTAACCAACTCCACATTTGCCGGTGTCAATCCCATGTTTACTTTCACACTGCCGGTGGTTGTAAATTTAAATGCATTGGACAGCAGGTTTTTTATAATCTGCATCAGTCGCTGTTTGTCGGAAAAAACAACTGCCGGAAACCCCTCAGACTGGTTCAATTCAAAAGTTAATCTTTTGTTTTCGGCTACTGGTTTAAAGTTGTGCACTATTTCCAATTTTATTTCTTCGGTGCTCACTTCATCGAAATTGTAAGTCATTTTCCCAGCTTCAATTTTCGATAAATCAAGTATTTCGTTTATCAGTTCAAGCAGGTCTTTGCCGCTTTTGTGAATGATTCTGACTGATTTCAGTTGTTCCTCGCTCAAATTTCCTTTTTTGTTTTCACTCAACAATTTTGAAAGTATGAGCAAACTGTTGAGCGGGGTGCGCAGTTCGTGCGACATGTTGGCCAGAAATTCCGATTTGTACTGGCTGGCCATTTTCAATTCCCGGTTCATTTCCCGCAATTTTTCCTGCTGGGTATTCAGGTTTTTTTCGCTTTCAGACAGAATTTTGGTTTGCTCGGCCAACTCTTCATTGGCTACCCTCAACTCCTCTTCCTGCGATTTCATCTCTTCATTTGCCACCCGTAATTCTTCCTCCTGCGCTTTCAGCTCTTCGTGCCTCGACCTTAATTCCTCCTGTTGTTGTTTCAACTGGTCGTTTACAACCTGCAATTCTTCCTGTTGTGATTTTAATTTTTCATTTCTCAAACGAACCTCTATTTCCAGCTTTTTTATTTCGGTAATGTCTTTTGAAATACCAAATGTTCCAATACATTTTCCGGTTTCATCGTACATTGGAAGTTTGGTTACCGACGTCCAGAGTTCTTCGCCATCTTCGTCAGTTCCCTGCCTTATTTCGTCAATAAATCCTTCGCCTTTTTTTATAATTTCCTGTTCTTCATCGAAATACCTTTTAGCTTCTTTTGGCGGATGGAAATCGAAATCGGATTTGCCTAAAATATGGGCAGAAGATTTTGCTCCAAAAAGAGGAGCCATTGACTCGCTAACCTGCAAGAACCTGCTTTCTGTATCTTTAAAATAAACGTAGTCAGGTATTGTTTTCAACATCGAATCGAGCAGAGCTTTTTCCCTGATTAAATTTTCTTTTATCAGTATGTTTTCATTCAATTCCTTTTGGAGTTCTTCGTCGCGGGCTTTTAATTCTTCCGCCTGTTCCAGAGTTTTATCCAGAAGCTCTTTGTTTCTGAACCGGGCCACTGCAGCGCCAAGATTAACTGAAATTTTTTCGGCTACCAGTTTTAGAAATTCAGTTTTAAGTTCCGAGAATTCATTAACCGGCGCCAATTCAATTACAGCCTGCATCCGGTCTTCGTATTGCATTGGGAGAAGATAAATTTTTTCGGGTGAAATTTCACCTGTGGCACTGTACACTTTAAGAAATTTATCTTTTGTATTTAAAACCTGAAGCTCTTTTTGTAATGCTACCTGTCCAATCAGACTTTCTCCCGGCTGAATAAATTCTTTAATTTCAGAGGTATTTAATCCAACAGAAGCAGTTAGTTCAAAGTGTCCGAGAATTTCATCAAATACATAAACTGCAGCCATTTCAGCTCCAAGGAACCGGCTGAGCCATACAATAATTTTATTCGATAATTCCCTGACCGGATAATTTCCGCGCATTTGGTCGTCCAAATCGTTTATTCCATTTTGAAGCCAGATTTCCTTGTCGTTTTTTACTTTAATCTCTTCAAGCCGGGCAGCCATTTTGTTGAGTGAAATGGTCAGTTCATCTTCTTCCGATTTGGGTAGCAGTTTCGAACTGTAATCTCCTTTCGCAACTTTTCTTGAATAAGCAATTATTTGTTGAAGTCCCACCTGAATTTCTGAAAATGCCTTCGAAAGTTCGCCAATCTCATTGTTCGTATCAATATTTACCGAGGAGTTTAGATCGCCCTTTGCAATTTTTTTGAAATTATCAGCCAAACGGTTAATGGGATTGGAAATGGAACGGGAAATTAAAATGGCAATAAATGTACCGGCAGAAATTAAAAACAATACAATTATAATTATTGCAATGGCCAGTAAACGGTTTATATAGCCGTTCAATGTGTAAATTTCAGAAGAAAATTCCTGCGAAATTTCACGTATATTTTCGAAATCAACCTGGAGTTCTTTCCAGGTATCGTTGGTTTTATCGTTTTTGTAGTTTTCTATTTTAAGAATTACTTTTTCTGTAAGAGCGGAAGCATCGGATGCTGTTTTTTGAACTGCCTTAACCCTGGATGGATTGATTTTGTATAATCGGAAAACCTGAATTCCAAGTTGTTCCACCTTTTTTATATCGTTATCGGCGCCCTCTTTATAAATTTCAAAAAATAACGGAACCCATTCTTCTTTGGGCATCACCTGCAAGAAACTGTCTATTTTTGAAAAGGTAGAAGCTATACTATTAGCCTTCTTAAAATGACCGACTGATGCGTTAAAATGGTTTTCGTCTTCTGACAATTCGTGCTGATAAAAATGCTCGATACCGTAATTAAAATTTTCTACAAAAACCCGTTGTTCACTAACCAAAATAATTAATGTTTGGCTTGTTTTGAATAAAAAATTGGCGACCATGCCCATAATTATTATGCTGGCTATAAACATATAAATCAGAACTGCCAGCTTGGATTTAACATTAAAATCGGAAAAACGCATTTTAAAACGACCCATATTTTAGTCAATTTAGAGTAAGTTTTGTAAACGCCGCAAAGTACATAAAAAATGGAGAATTTTTTTATTATTCTGAATGGTACTTTGTAACTTGCAGCCTGCTAATTTTAATATTAATCCTATGCGCTACCTTATAATTATTACCGGAATTTTAGCTTCCATCGTTATCTCATCATGCGGAAGCAAAAAAGTGACCATGGAATCGTTGCTGAATGAAATGACGAATCGGGAAATATTAACCCGGGTTCCGGAACATTCTTACACATTAAAACAATTCAGCAGTTACGACCGCAAAAGCACGGCGCCTGATGAACCGGGCTGGTTTGCCAACGACGATTACACGCAGTTTATCCGCGAAGAAGAAAATAACGGCAGACGCGAATTTGTCCTTTTCGATGCCGAAGGTCCGGGCGCTGTGGTGCGCTGGTGGATGACTTTTGCCGGAGAAGGTGCTGCCAACGGAACAGTAAGAATTTATATTGATAACCAACCGGAACCTTTAATTGAGGGTGAAATTCTGGAATTGCTGAGCGGTGAAATGTTGGCTGCGGAACCGCTGGCTGCCTCCGTTTCGCCCGAAACCGAATACGAAAGGCGCGGACACAATTTGTACCTTCCGATTCCTTATGCAAAAAATTGCAAAATCACGTATGAATGCGATGCGGTGCGTTTTGAAAACAACCGTTGGCGCCCCAGTATTTATTACAATATATGTTACCGAACTTATTCAGAAGATGTCCGGGTAGAAAGTTTTAGCATGGATGTGATTGACCGGAACCACGAGTTGATTTCGGCTACCGGGAAACTTTTGCTGGCCGATTCTTCAGAACTAAAAGAAAGCGAAATGAAAGGGAAGCAAACCCTTGCTCCAGGTGAATCGTTAACGCTTAGTTTCGAAGGTTCAGGAATGGCCGTTTCTTATTTGACAGCTAAGCTTGAAAGTGAAAACCTTCCTCAGGCGCTTCGTTCCACCGTGCTTTCCATTTCGTTCGATGGCGAAGAAACCGTCTGGATTCCGGCAGGTGAATTTTTTGGAACAGGTTACCAGATTTTCCCCTCGAAAACCTGGTACACCAAAGTTTCTGATGATGGAAAAATGGAATCGTTCTGGCTGATGCCGTTCAAAAAAAATGTGGAAATCAAATTTACGAATTACGGTGAAGAAACAGTGACCGTTGACGCTGCTGCCGGTTTGGACAACTACAAATGGACCAATACGAGCATGTACTTTGGCGCTGCCTGGCACGAACATTATCGTATTCACTCGGCCTCCGACCCAAAACTGGAAAACCATGAGTGGCATTTCGATGTAAATTATGTGGACTTGAAAGGGAAGGGTGTTTATGTGGGCGATGCGCTCACCATTTTCAACACCGCCGATGCCTGGTGGGGCGAAGGCGACGAGAAAATATTTGTGGATGGCGAGAAATTTCCATCGTTTATCGGAACCGGAACCGAAGATTATTATGGTTATGCCTGGTGCCGGCCCGAGAAGTTTACCCATCCGTTTATTGCACAACCCACCGGTGCAGGCAATTTTCACCCGGGAATGACGGTAAATATGCGCTATCGCACATTGGATGCCATTCCTTTTCAGCAGGAAATAAGTTCCAATATTGAAATGTGGCACTGGGTAAAAACCACTGTAAACTTTGCCATGTCGTCGTTCTGGTATGCGCTGCCCGGAGTGGAAACAAACGTGAAGCCCGATGTGGATGCGGTTCAAAATCCGGTTATTTTGAAGCGCTCGGAAATTTATCCGCCGGTTGTGGATGAAAATGGAATAATAGAAGGTGAAAACCTGGATGTTATGCAAGTGCCTTCAGGGACGGCAGGGCCGCAGTCGGGTAATTTCGGCTGGGGCGGCAACAGCCAGTTGTGGTGGCGTTTTGGTGAAACAGGTAGAGAATTGCTTACCCGGTTTATTCTGGAAGAAGACGGCAGGTACAACATTTCGGCACAACTCACCAAAGCGCCCGATTATGGCATTATTCAACTTTATTTGGATGGTCAGCCCATGGGGGAGCCTTTTAACGGTTTTCAGTCCGGCGAAGTAATTACACAAAATGTAAACCTGGGCAACCGGATAGTAAATAAAGGAGAACATATTTTGTCCGTAAAAATTTTGGGAACTGATGCAAATGCCAAACCCGGCAACATGGCGGGAATTGACTGGGTGAAGTTTGAGAAGTAAAATCAGAAGGACTACTTATTCAAAGAAAAGAGAAGATTCATTTTCCTATCGAAACCTGAAAAGAATTATAAAAATATATTTCACTCTTTTGTCTTTAAATAAAAAGTCGTAACTTACACATGATCAACGCTAAAGCTTGTAGTTATGATTAATAAATACGATTTTACGCTCTCCGATCCTGACACGTTTAAAGTTTTTTCGGTAAAAGATATGCTCTTTTTGTACTGGATTTGTCCACAGGTGGACAAGCACCTGCAACTTTTCAACCATTACAATGAATTTGTATTTACCCTGAAAGGTAAAAAAACGTTTCATCACAACGGAAAATCGTGGCCACTGACTCAGGATAAATCGCTGTTTATACGCAAAACAGCCTACACCACCGAAAAGCACGAAATGGTGGGGTGGGAGGTACTGGCTTTCTTTTTTCAGGATGAAATGCTGCGACGGTTCTTCAGCGAATACCGGGAACAACTGCCGGTTAAAAATCTGCCTTCCCCGCCTACCGATATGTTTGTGGAAATAAACATGACCGAAATCATCCGCGGATTTTGTTACAGCATTGTCCCCTATTTTCAGCAAAAAAAACCACCGTCGGAGAACCTGCTTGAACTGAAGTTTAACGAGTTGCTCTTTAATGTTTTTTTGGAGCCCTCCAATTCCGGTTTGCTGGCTTATGTTTTACGTATTGTGGATCAGCAAAGCACACCAATTTGGGAAGTGATGGAAGCCAATTATATGTTTAATCTTACCATTGCCGAATATGCGCGCCTTGCCGGACGCAGCGTTGCATCCTTTAAAAGAGAATTTCAGAAATATTATAAAACTTCACCGGGAAAATGGCTTACCGCCAAACGGCTCGAACATGCAAAAATGCTGATATCAGCAAGTCAAAAAAGCATTGGTGAAATTGTTTACGACAGCGGTTTTGAAAACGTATCCCATTTCAGCCGCATTTTTAAGGAAAACTATGGCGAAACACCTTTGCAGTTCCGTAAGAAACAACAAATGGCATTGGCCTGAATCACCTGGCTCAATAATGAGCTGCAAAGAAAAATAATTGAACTTTTAAGCAAAACTGGTTTTTGCTTTCCGGCTTAATTTTGAAGAGACACTCAGATGAATGTCTATTTAAATGAAAAAAGTTCAATTATTTTATTTTTTAATATGAAAAAAATGACATTACCAATGGTTCTGCTTGCCGGAGCAGTTTTGTTCACCACAGGGCTTTCAAGTCCTAATGATTTGCCACAATCAGAAATAAATCCTGCTTTTGATGAAGCAAAAGAGTTTGATGCCGTTTTGAAAGTGATTGAAGCCGAAACCAATGCATTTTTCTTTAGAGATTATGACAGTTGGAAAAACCAATGGGTTCAGGCTGATTATACTTTTCATTCCTGGAATTTTTCTGACGGGTCATGCGGCGCCAGTATCGGCTGGCAGGCGGTGGATGAAAAAATCGGAAATTACATAAAAACGCATCCTGTGGAAGGCGGTGGCAGCAGTCACCCGGAGGTAAACCGGAAAAACATCCGCTATCATTTTTTAGGGCCCGATGCCGTCCATGTGGTTTGGGAGCAGTACAACAGCACCCTCGATTTAAGTGCATTCAACTTAAGCAATGAAGTCCGCACGCTGGAAAAAGTGAATGGAGAGTGGAAAATTGTCCAGGTCGCGGTTTTCTGGGATTATTTCAATACGATTCCTTCTGAAAAGGCGGAAAGATAAGCTCTGATTTTTCTTGTTAGAATCAATGAAAAAATGAAGTTTATAATTGGATTATCATTTCTGTTACTCACAAAAGTAGTTTGGTGCCAACCTATGAACGAAAAGGAGCCCGGTGCACCGGCAACTGGTGCATTTGGGCAATTGGCTCTGGTACCCAAAATGGAGACTGCAATTCTTTTTGATGGAGTTGTGGATTCACTGGAATGGGGTTCTATAGCTGCTTTGCCTCTTGTTAGCCATTGGCCGGCGTTTTCTGCTGAGCCCGGCACCCGAACTGAATTTCGTGTGGCGTACGATGAAAAATTCCTTTATTTCTCTGCTATTTGCTATGATGATCCCGCCCTAATCCAGCAGCCCTATTTCGAGCACGATAAACTGGACATGACAATGGACCAAATTTCATTGATTTTGGATACTTACAACGACAATGAAAATGCACTGTACTTTTGTTTGTCTCCTACCGGTTCACGCATTGATATAAGTGTCAGAAATGATGCGCAGGGAAATAATCCCAATGATTTATCGTGGAATGCCTACTGGGAAGCAAAAGTTTCTTTAAATGATGAAGGCTGGATGGCAGAAGCACGTATTCCTTTCAGCAGCCTGCGTTTTCAAAGTGAAAATGATTTGACAACAATGGGACTAATAGCCTACCGCTATCGTCCATTTAGTAAGCAATTGGATGTTTATCCTGCTATTCCCAGAGACTGGGGATTCTGGAGTTTCATCAAACCATCTCAGGCACAGGATGTCATTTTTTCAGGAATTCAGAATAAAAGGCCCTGGTTTACTTCTCCTTATGTATTGTCGCGTTTGGGATACTATCATAACCGGTTGTCGGAATCACCTGGATTTGAAAAAATATCCGGCAATAAACTGGATGTCGGATTGGATATTCAACATGCTGTTTCGAACAATCTGAACCTGGATATTACCGTAAACACAGACTTTGCGCAGGTTGAGGCCGATGATCAGGTGGTTAACCTGAGCCGGTTTTCTCTCTTTTTTCCTGAAAAAAGAAGATTTTTCCTGGAACGTTCAAGCATTATGGAATTTAGTTTTGAAAATGATAACCGGTTGTTTTACAGCAGAAGAATCGGAATCAATGAAGGTAAACTTATTCCTTTATGGGGCGGAGTGCGCCTGGTTGGTCGTATTCAAAGTTTCGATGTGGGTGTCATGACTATGCAGTCGCAGGAAAAGTTTGATTTTCCTTCTGAAAATTTCGGAGTACTCCGGTTACGAAAAAGAATTTCGGAAAACAACTCTTATGTCGGCGGTATATTCACATCGCGTACCGATTTTATGGGAAATACCAACCTAACCTACGGTTTGGATGGAATAATCAACCTTTTCAGGGATGACTATTTGAAGGTGAACCTGGCACAGAGCCGGCAATCACAGCAAACTGATTCAGACTCAAATTTTCCGAAAGATCGAAACCGGATTTATTTGCAGTGGGAGGACCGGTCTAATGTTGGATTTAATTACTCGCTGAGTTACTCACAGGTCGATTTGAACTACGACCCCGGCCTGGGTTTTGAAATGAGAAAAAATTTCAAGGCATTTGGCGACCGCATTTCCTGGGGCTGGATTCCTGGTGAAAAATCCGCTTTGGATTACCTGCAATTTACGGTCAATTCACAGGCATACTTTTCAAATACGTCAATCCAATTGGAAACTTTTTTGGTTTCGCCTTTTATCCAACTGGAGTGGAAAAACCGAAGCATCGTGCAATTCACTTATTCCCGCTTCCTTGACAATCCGCCGGTTGCCTTTAATCTTAGCCGCGAAATTGTAATTCATCCGGGAAAATATGTAAATAATGATTTAACCTTTCTCTATCAGACTTCAAGAGTGAAACTCCTCAATTCATCTTTTACATTCAACTCCGGAAATTTTTATGGAGGAAAGCGGTTTTCGGCATCGGTTACTCCTACCTACACCATTTCAAAATACATTACGCTGAATGGGTTTTATGAATTTAACCGAATCAACTTTGAATATTCGCCCGATTATATTTCACATGTGGGACGCCTGAAGATTTCATCTTCAATGAACGTAAAACTAAGCATGAATGCATTTGTGCAGTACAATTCACTGTCACAAATCAGTTTGTTCAATTTCCGTCTGCGTTATAATCCCAAAGACGGAAATGATTTATACCTGGTTTACAATGAAATGTTGAACAATAAAGGAAAAAGCGATCCGCTACTCCCGTTTTCCGATTTCAGGACTATTACGCTAAAATACGTTCATACATTTCATATTGGCAGGTAAACAGGAAGTGAATTTTGTCGCATGGACTTTAAACATTAAAATCCTGTGAAGACGAAATGCGAAAAAGAATTCAGTAACAGAATAAGAATGAACCAATAAGTAAACTTTTTGAACTTTTAAGAAAAACAGAAAAACGGTGTTTGAGCATAAATTTGTTTTGTCGTCATCGGCTCAAACAGTCTGATGCAAAAAGAAGAATTTACAATAAAATTAAAATGTACTACGATAATTAAAAGGAGGAAATGTTATGAAAAAATCAATGTTTTTTGTATTTGCATCCATCACTCTTATGGCATGTGACACTGCAATCGAAGAAGCTGTATCAGATGACATGTTTTTGCTTAAAAGCAAGAGTTTATCTGTTGAGAATTGTGAGAATGTTCGCTTTCAGGATGATTTTCAATTATCAGGTTTCTTTTATTTCGATTTTTCTGAAGTGACAGATCTGTTAGATGTCTTAAAAGATGCCGGCGCCTTTAATGTGCATCCTAAGTATGGTGACCCGATGGCATGGCTGGAAGATGAATTTAAGGTTACCGGTTTCATGGGGGCTATGCCAAACGAAACAACAATTGCCGGTGTCACCTGAGAGTTGGGATCTTTTATCACACATCGTTCTGCTACAAATGAAAAAGAAAATTCTGCGGTCTTCTATCATCTGTTTCATTTTTTTAAAAGCGATGACGGGGCATTTGTTACCTGGGATCATGCCGTACAATCGCCCGTGAAAAACAATATTGCCAGAATCAACAACAAACTGGAAGTGCTGGCAGGAAACGGTATTTTTGAAAACGCAACAGGCAAATTTATAAACAATGGGACGATAGATTTTAGTACTTTAATTCTCCATGCTGATGTCCATGGCCGTATCTGTGGAGATGGCATAGGTAATGGATATTAATTTATGCATGATGAACCATTGCCGGGCTGAAAGTATAAATTGATCATAGAAATGCAGACATAAAAAATGATAAAATTAAAATTTACTGCTATGAAATTATTCATTTCAATTATTTCAACTTTAATTATTTTAGCTTTTTAAGTATTAAATCATTTAAACGCTGCCAGGTTATGGACACCAGACCTTTCAGTCCATGATGCAATCGGGAGGGTCACTGGTTCGAATCCAGTAGTTCCCACAAAAGGTCATCAGTTAAAAATTGATGGCCTTTATTTTTTAAAATTGACATTTGCATCCTTCAAATTTTTTTTCATTATTTTCTTAAAATTCCCCTGTAATGGTATTCGGGTACAATAATTCCTGTTCATTCAAAAATGTTTTGTTAAATAGTCGATAGCCCTTGGGGTAAGCCAATTTGAAGGTTTGAATTTTCTGACATCAGTAATTTTTACCCTTTTAATCAGCATTTTTTACTTTTTGTGTCATCCTTTTTGCACGTTTAAATATGTCCTTTTCCAGTCCTGTTTTACGGCTTTATTCAACCCATGAATAAGGTTTTAAAATCGATTTACCAGTTTGGATCCCATTAACTTAGTTGCATAATATCATGCTTTAATAAAGTTAATGAAAATGAATAGGCTGTTCATAATACTATGGTTAATTTCGGGAGTTTTCAACGCCGTAGCTCAAAAAAATGAGGTAGTGAAGAAAACATTAACGAATGACTTTGTTAACTATGCATCAGGCAATATTAACAAAAAATTTACCGGACCGCCTGAAAAATCAAAGTTGAAATCTGCAGGTTCTGTTAAAGCGGTTTTCAAGATAAATTCAGAAAATTTAACTGAGGATGCACATTCTGCCCTAAACTATGCATTTCAAATTTGGGAGGGTCTTTTTTATAGCCCGGTTCCCGTAAATGTTCTGGTTAAAATGGAATCGATGGATGCCAACATTCTGGCCAAAAGCAGACCAACTTCGTTTTATATGAATTTTGAGGAAGTACTGCAAAAAAATGTTTATTACCCGGTTGCGCTGGCTGAAAAGCTTTCTGGTGAAGATATGAATCCTGGAAATTATGATATTATTTGCAGTTTTAATCAGAATTTGCCGTGGTATTTTGGGACTGATGGAAATACTCCTGAAACACATTACGATTTTGTTACTGCAATTCTGCATGAAATTGCCCACGGACTGGGTTTTTCAGGATTTTTTAAAGATGATGGTACCAATGGTTTTTTGAATAACGGAAACCATGTGCCCAGCATTTACGATTTGTATGTTTTTAACACAGATAACCAGCAGTTGGCCAATTCTGTTCTATTTCCAAGTCCGTCAGTTCAACTGCATAATGCACTGGTTTCGGGCAATCTTAGATTTTTAGCTTCAAACGAAAATGAAAAAAATGCCCGGATTTCAGAAGTTTATTCACCTCCCTACTGGAATGAAGGAGCCAGTATTTATCATTTAACAGATGATGGGGGTTTAATGATGCCATTTGCAGACAAAGGGTTAGCTATTCATCATCCGGGAAATGAAGTTTTGTCTATTTTAAATGAAATGGGTTGGAATGCCCCTGTTTTCGAATTTGAACCTTTAAAAGATTTTGAAGAACCATGTGCTGAACTACCTGTTGAAATTGAAATTTATACTGGAGATGAAACCAAAGATTTTTCGGTTCAAATCATTTCTTCTGCCAATAATTTTGAAACTTCAACTTCTGCAGAACTTACCCGCGCTGATTCTGCCGGGAAATTTAAGGGAATAATTGCTCTTGAATATTCCACCGGAAAAATTGATTATTATTTTGAAGCCAAAACAACAAATGGGAAAACTTATACATTCCCATTCTCTGCGCCAGTTAAAAAACTTACGTTTAAAATTGGCCCCGATTATATTCCACCAGTAATTGCCCATAATCCGCAAAAAATTATTCCCGGAAATTCGGTCGATTTTTTAGTTCATGCTTTGGCAAAAGATAATCTCGGGGTAAATACGGTTAAAGTGGAGTATAAATTTAACGGAGAATTGCAATCTCCTGTTGAGCTTAAATTATCAGGAAAAGAAAATTATTCAGGAATACTCCAGCTAAATAACGAACAGTTTAAAAATGGAAATTTGGAATACCGGATTGTTGCAGAAGATAAATCGGCCAATGGAAATAAAAAATATTCACCATCAGCCGGATTTTATTCGGTCAGTTTTTTCCAATCACTTGAACCGGTAAACGAATATTCTTCTGATTTTGAGACCGGCTTATCCGATTTTGCAGTTGCCGATTTCAATATTTCAAGAATGGTTGGTTTTTCAGATAATATATTGCATACTATCAATCCTTACCCCTTGTCGGCAGTGAAAGACGAAAAATTCAACCTGATTGCGCAATTAAAATACCCGGTTATTTTGCAGGAGGGTGGCGAATTGCGTTTTGATGAAGTGGTTTTGGTAGAACCCGGCGAAAAAGGCACTGACTTTACAAAAGATTTATTCTGGGATTTTGTAATTGTGGAAGGAAGTAAAGATGATGGTTTTACCTGGTCTCCTTTTTCACCCGGGTACGATTCCGGTGCAAATGAAAAATGGGAATCGGCATTTTTAACTTCAACGGTAAACAACAAATCACAGGCCGTGGGCAACCAGAATATGTTTTTGAAAAATATAATTCACCTTACCGATAATACAGATTTCTCCGCAGGTGACACGGTACTTTTTCGGTTCAGGCTTGCCTCAGACCAATCGTTGAATGGCTGGGGATGGGCAATTGATAATCTTGAAATTCAAACAAACCTGGCTACCGACAGCGATTTGATTGTCCAAAAATCAATTCTTGCATTTCCCAACCCGTTTGACAATAAATTTTTTCTTGATTTTTCGGCCTTTGAAAACAGCGATCAGGTTGAAGTTTCGGTAATCGATATTTTTGGAAAAACGATTTATAAAAAAGATGGAGTATTTCCATTGGGCAACCAGGAATCAATCGAATTGTCCGACGCAAAAAGTGGAATTTATTTGTTAAAAGTATCCTGCGGGAAAAATGAATTGTTTACCCAAAAAATGGTTAAGAAGTAGTTTGGCTTTCGCTCGTTGGTAAATCAAAATGTTATTTTATTGATAAACAAAGCACCTGGAAAAGTTAATTTCTGAACTCCTTCTTAAACAAAATACGAGCATTATTTTGATGCTATTCCGGTTTTTTTAACACCAATATAGAAGAGAATTTGCTTTCATTCTATGCACTTTCGGCTACATGCAGCCCTATTCAGCAATTAGTACCTTTGCATCTCTTTTAATTTTTGCCTGTCCCTTATTGGGATGTGGTTTCCCATTCTATTAAAAATTTTTTTAGTTAATCTCGAATTGGGCGAAAAAAATTATATTTGTCCCGTTTTTGAGTCTGCAAACCGATATTGGACGGAAGACACAAAAAAAATAGAGAAGATTTTGGCAGAATAATTTTTTGATTTTTAAAAACCAAAAATAAAAAACGGGCAAACAGTTGGGCGTCCTCTTCGTTTGAAGACCGGCTGTTTTGCTGCTGGAAAACTATAACCTTAAAGAAAGTGGATGGCTGAACCTTTACATGCCAGTTCGAAATTAAAAAATTGCTTCCAGGAGCGGATGTTTTTCAGAAAAGCACCTGCTCTGTTTTTATTGCTTTTGTTTTTAATGTTTTTTTCTTCAAATCCCCTTCAGGCACAAATTACTTCAACCAGCAATGGTAATTGGAGTTCCCCAGGCACATGGGGAACGGGTTCTGTTCCAACAGCCACAGATAATGTTGTCATAAATGATATTGTAACAATACAGGCTGGAACAACTGCTGAAGTTAATGATTTAACAATTAATGCTACTGGAAAATTGATTGTTTATGGAACTTTGATAGTCAACAACGATATGACAATGAATTTTCAGGGCAACAATGAGTCGGAATTTGTGATGGGAGTCAATTCGCTCGTTTTGGTAAAGGGCAATGTTCATTTAACAAATAAAGTTAGCCTGAATCTTTCCAGTTATTTTATTGTGATGGGTAACCTGACAAAAGATGGGGCAACTCAACAGGGAGACATTGTGATAAACGATGCCAGTATTTATATTTTCGGAACAATTAACGAAAATACAGGTTTGGTTGCTTGTGATAATTACGATGGATTAACCCAAACCAATACGGACGACTGCCATTCTGGTACCGAAACCTCCCTTGAGGAAAATGTGGACGGTGGAATCATTCCTCCTTATATTGTGGAATTAATTTATGAATGTAACCCGCCTCAAATCACCAATCCCGGTGACATCAATTCCTGCGGCAGTCTTACTTTACCTGCTATTTCGGGATCAAACCTTAGCGGAAATGCAGCATATTTTACCGGACCTGGGGGCACTGGAAGTTTACTGAATCCCGGAGATGAAATAACAATCTCAATCACTTTATATATTTATGACGATGCCGGTGGTGGATGTGTGGACGAGGAAAATTTTACAGTAACAATTTATCCGTTCCCAGCAACCGGTGAAATAATCCCTGACTAAAAATGAAAAATTGTACAAAAAATAATAACCAAAAAATCAAAACAATGAAAAAAGTATTTACATTTTTAATGACTGCCACCGCCCTGCTGCTGATAAGTTCCGGGGTAATGGCACAGGATGGGGAAACGCCTTTTGTGGGTTCAACTCATAACTATACAGTTGAACCCGAAAGTACATCTAATTCTCTCACCTGGAGTATTGTAGAGTCTACGGGTTACATTATTAATTCCCAAACCATTGATGGGGATAATTCTGTTGCAAATATAACCTGGACAACAGCAGGTTCATACAAATTGCAATTTACTGAATTGGACGGAACAACAAATTGTGCAACTATCAAAGAACTTGAAATAACAGTTTCTGAAAACACCTTCGATGTAACTGCAGTTGCGCCTGCTGCCACCTGTAATGCTGCCGACGGCATGGTAAATTATGCAGGAACTGATGTTACCACAGAAGTTTCTTTTGTAGTGGATATGAAAACCGACGATGCAGCTTTCAATCCAAACTGGGAGTTTAGTTTTACTTTAATTTCTTCCAGCGGTGCAACTGTTGCCAATGTATCAGCCGGTTCCGGAACGCTTTCTGAAAGTGGTGGAACATATACACTAACTGATCTGACGAGTACATCCGGCGCAGGTTCAGTTACCATTACAATGGATGCAACCGGAGAACTTTACAGTGCTGAAGATGTGATTTTAACTTTTACATCTGCCAAAGAACTGACATACAATACACCCGATGTTGACAGTGATGACTGGACAGCCACACAAAGCATCAACCCAATACCGCAAACATCAGATATTTCAACTGATTAGGAATTATAAAACTTTATAAATTAACATTTTAAACAAATTATTTTATTCACAATTAAAATTTACAAACATGAAAAAGCTATTTATTCTTTTGGCCGCGGTTGCCTTAACCGCAATGAGTGCAAAGGTTTTTGCACAAACAAATACCGGAACTGAACCTTCGATTGGATCAATACACAAGTATTGGGTAAATGGAACATTTGAAACTCCAACTGAAGCTGGTGAAACCAGTACTTACACGTGGTGGATTAGTACAACTCCAGGAAACCTTTTAACACCTACTGCATTAACAAGTGATTTTGAAGTTATTACAACAAATGGTGGAGTTGAATATAACACTGGAACTGTTGGAGGTAATAGTATTGAATTAAAATGGAACCCAACTGCATCAACAACAAACTATTATTATTTGGTAGTACAGGAAGTTGGAGTTGACCCTTTATGTACTAACATTAAAGCAATTCCAATTTTGCCAACCAACAATTTCACATTATTATTTGAAGCTCTTGCTTCAGACGGTACTACTTTGACAGATGATCCTACTCGTTGTCCGGTTGATATTGCACTTTCTGCTGATGGAGCAGATATTACTTACAATTACGGAACCGACAATTTCATGTTTAAACTGACGGCATCTGATCTTTATTCAAGCTGGTCATTTGTTGGAACCTTTGTCGAAACTATCAATACTGATGTAACAGTGGAATATAAAATTGGAGAAGCAGGAACCTTTGCTGAGTGGGATGATGAACCGAATCTTACAGTTCCTGCCAATGGGGCTGGTTCAGAAGTTGTTTATTTCCGTGTAAATGTGAATAACGGCACATCTGATGATGCTGCATTCGAAGAAAATCTTTCAGAAAAAACGATTACACTTACCTTGTCAGATGTTGAAGACGATGGTGAAAATGCCGTTACTGAAATAACCAATAATGCAGGGACTGATATTACTGCTACTCCTGTTCAGACTCAAACTATTCAAGCTCGTCCGTCAACAACTGGAATACAGACTGACTAATAGTTTTAAAATGAATAATAGCTTTTCAAAATACAGCTTTTGGGCAGGGAAAAATTCCCTGCCCAACCGGGCTGGATGTTGTAAGGCATTGGAATGGTCTGAACCGGATTTTTCTTTACAGGGACGTAAAGGTCACTATTGATTTGAATGGAAAAAGATTATGTAAAGAAAGTCTTTTAAGTATATGTAAATGATTTTAATGATATGATTTGCGAATTCTTCGTGATTTAGTGGCTAAAAAATAAAAGTATGCGCGCATAAATGCGAACAGTTTTTAAATACAGGCGCCTGGTATTGTCGGCAATACTGACGATTTGGGCTGTGGCTTTTGCTGCGGCACAGGAGCACTTTGTAGTTTCTGTTGGCGAAACACGCTCGTATTTTGTTGAAGAACGCACGGGAAGTGAATATGAATGGACTGTTTTCAACGAACCAACTTTTTCCATTTCAGCCACTGATCCCGAGGTGGTTTTCCCCAATGGAAATACCGGTCACATTATCAATATTCAGTGGGATAAACCAGGTTTGTATTACATCGCGGTGGTTGAAACGGATATTTCAGGGTGCACTAATTCCAAAGCAATGTCCGTAACTGTTATACCGAATAACCGGTCAGTAGGTTTTGAGTCTGTAGCAAGTCAATCCTGTTTTAATAGTTCAGAAAACAGTTTTGAATTACCTCTTATAATACTGAATAATGACGGTCTGCCGCTCACTTCAAATTATTTTCCGCTAAAAATTGAATTCAATGTAAACGGCTCAACTCATTCAGTTCTGCTTGAGTTCAGTCTGCAAAAATTACAGATAAGTGATGAGTGGTTCAGTACCGGACCCGGAATTAGCACACCAGTTACCGTTGAATTAATAAGTATTACAGATGACAATGATGTGCCGTTGCAACTTACCAATGCTGTTCATAAGCACACCATCCATGCTATACCAGAAATTGAATTTGAAAATCCGTTGCCGGAAACAATCGCTTTGTTTTCCAGCCATACATTCAGGGTCTTATCTGGTACAGATTTTATGCATGAATGGTGGTTTACCGATGAATTTAACAACCGTAATGATTTTATTTCCACTTCACATTCCACTGAAGAACGCTTCTGGGATTCCGAAGGCAACTATGAACTTTTTGTGCAGGCAACCGATGCCAACGGGTGTTTGTCTGAAATCATTTCAAAATCCTTTGCAGTTTCCGAAGTGGAAGGATTTATTCCTTCACTGGTGGCATTGCCTGACATCAATATGGGGTATGAAAATACCAAACTGTTTGGCGATGTAAGCATCAATGACTTCGATTTTCTTAACCAGGATGCCGGCGTGGTTTACACACTTGAGGGTGAAGGAATTAACGGACTAACATTTTTCGATAACGGAACTTATGAATATACACCACCGGACGGATTCACCGGGAAAGTGAATTTCAGTTATCGGGTTTGTTATTTAAACCAAAGCAACGAATGTACCGGCGCTGATGTGGAAATCAGAATATTGCCACTGGAAACAACGAATAATATAGCTCCCGTTGCAGTTACCGATGTAGCGCTAACCCTGCCCGATCAAACTGTTTTCAGTATTTTACTGGCAAATGATATTGACCCCGACGGATTTGGTGTGCCATTGAATGTGAATACTACTCCTTTATCAGGCCCGCAAAACGGAACTGTGGTTATAAACAACGACGGCAGCTTTGCCTACACACCTTTTCCGGGCTATAAAGGTATTGACCGGTTTATGTATCGCATTTGTGATTCGGGGTCACCTGTTGAATGCGATTCAGCCTGGGTGTATGTATTTGTGAGCGATTTTGGAGATGGAGTGCAGAAACCCATTTCGGCATCGGATGATATGTATTTGCATGTGGCGGGTGGAATTTACAGCCTTCGTGAAAATGATCATGACCTTTTGGGTGAAAATCTGGTGTACAATTCTGAGGCGGTGATTTCAACGTCTCACGGAACAGTGCAGATTTATCCCGATGGTACTTTTACTTATGTTCCAGAAGAAGGATATGTGGGAGTTGACTGGTTCGTTTACCAGGTTTGCAATACCAATGATCCTCAGGAATGTGTGCAGGGAACCGGATTTATTTTGGTTGCTCCGGGTAACCAGTGGGTTGAACTGGCCGGAAGAGATACCACCATCGGCAATTGCAATCCTTTTACACTGGCTGCCCTCAATCTGAGTGAATCATTTAACTACAGATGGGAACCTGCCGAATTGCTTGACGATCCCAACAGCCGGACTCCGGTTTTTGTGCCAGGCGAAACCACACTATTTACGCTCACCGTTTCGAATGAATATGGTTTTAGTGCTGAAGATTCTGTTTGGGTTAATGTTTCTAAAGTTGTAGCCGATGCGGGGGAAGATGTATTTATGTTCGGCGGTGAGTCGGCAGTTCTGGAAGGAAACAGCAGTTTGGGTACCGGCTTGCAGTACTTGTGGAAGACTTCCGACGGCATTATTGAAAGTGGTGAAACAACAGCCAACCCGGTGGTGAGTAAAACAGGAACATATATTTTGCAGGTTACCAACCAGTTTGGCTGTTCCGATGTGGATTCGGTTACCGTCGGTTTGCTGGCTTCTGCACCGGTGGCGCTCGACGATTACGACACTACTCAATACCGCATTTCTGTTAAAATAGATGTTCTGGCCAACGATTATGATGTGGACGGCGATTTAGATTCGGCTTCACTGGCAGTTTCCGTGCAACCCATGTTTGGTTCGGCTTCGGTTGATTATACAGGTCCGGCAATTGTTTATGATCCGGACAGGAATTTCCACGGGAACGACTATTTTGAATACCGCATTTGCGATTTGGCCGGAAATTGCAGCAATGCCATGGTTTACGTGTTGATAAACGATTTTCGCTTTTTTATTCCCAACGCATTCTCACCCAACAACGATGGGGTAAACGACTATTTTGAAATTCAGGGTATTGAACATTACCAGGGGAATAGCATCGAAATATTTAACCGCTGGGGCAACCGGGTTTACCGGGCCAATAATTATGGAATTGAAACGTCACCAACATTTTGGGATGGAAAATCGAATACCGGCGTAAGATTGGGGAACGAGGAATTGCCCGGCGGAACTTACTTCTACGTGCTCGATTTGGGCAACGGTGAAAAACGTATTGTTGGTTCGGTTTATTTAGACAGGTAGCAAAATGATGGTAAGAAAGAAAATAACACAACTTGCAATTCTGCTGCTTATTTTAAGCGGAAGTACAGGTGTATCCATTGCCCAGCAAGACCCGATGTACACGCAGTACATGGATAATCTGCTGATAGTGAATCCGGGTTATGCAGGCACCAAAGAAATTGGTAATTTTATGGTGGTGGCCCGTAATCAGTGGGTGGCATTCGACGGTGCACCGCGTACACGGACATTTTCTTTTCATACCCCCATAAAGGATTTGAATTTGGGAGTTGGCTTTTCTGTTTTGTCCGATAAAATAGGGCCGCTTACGCAAACCGGGCTCTATTTCGATTATTCGTATTGGTTGCGGTTGAATCAGGATTTCAGGCTTAGTCTTGGTCTGAAGGGTGGCTTCTCATTTTACCGTGCCGACCTTGTCTCACTGGAAACCATTAATCCTGACCCGATTTACCAGCGGGATATCTTTAAAAACTTCCTGCCAAACTTTGGTGTGGGAGGATTTCTTTTTTCTGAAAAAACGTATGTGGGCATTTCGGTACCTAAACTCGTTGAAAACAGTATCAGCCGCGAAGACTATTCTTCAGAATATGTTGGCAGGGAAAAGATTCATTTATACCTGATGGGAGGTCACATTTTCACGGTGAACGAATTCATTAAAATTAAAAGCCACTCCATGCTGAAGGTTGTGAAAAATGCCCCGGTTTCCTTCGATTTAACTGCACTTGGGGGTTTAAAAGATCGGTTCTGGTTTGGAACCATGTTGAGGTTTGGCGATTCCTGGGGGCTTCTGGCACAACTTAATGCCACCGAAAACATGCTGATTGGATATTCCTACGATTTAAGTTTTTCAAAACTGAATACTTTCAATAATGGCACCCACGAAGTGATGGTAAGTTATAACCTGAACTTTTTTAAATAGATACAAATATGTTTCCTGAGAGTCTTATACTAAAAACGGGATATGTTTATACATATATGTAAGTTGACAAAAAGTAATTGCTCCCGAATGCTCAGCGTTTTTGTAGAGTATGACTGTTTTATATTATTGAATGTTAAAGGAAAATAAATGAGTATGTTATCAATAAAATTACTCGCCTTAAAAATGGCGGTGACATTTTATTTTTTAATATAATCTTTTTCGGAGAGCAATAAGGTAATAAGGTAAAAATCAAACGTGTAACTATTCTACCAAGGTTAATGCATTGAAAATAAGGTTTTTCTGGTTTCGAATAAACCTTATTTTATTTCATCAAACCTACTATATAACTAAAGCAGAAAGCGACAGCGTCGCGATAATATTTGTAGAACAATTGATGTTGATTTAAAATGAAGGTGCAGCGCACCGCAATATCTCTTATGTTACGGTGCGCTGCACCTTCATGATATAATTAAAATCTCAATCTACAAATATCAGGGTGCGCTGCACCTGTTGCCTTTAAGTTATTCTTTTTGATGTTCGTTTCAAAAATCGGGGGGACTTAGTAAAAATGGCAAACAATAAATAAGTGAATTATATAACACATTCACTAAAATGAATATCATTTAAAAAATCGCTAAATGCTCGGGACCAACTAAATTCAGTTGGCACATTTTATACCTTACACAGCTTAATTTCTCTTTTCCCTGCCAAAAAATCACTTCAAAAATTCTTTTTCAGAAATAATTTCATCATATTTCTTTGTTTACGTGACAAATTGACTGTCAGTAATTTATGGATTGTAATTTGTAGCTGATTTTCGGAATTTTAAAGAGTAGTGATATGAATCTGAATAATTTTACCATAAAGGCCCAGGAGGCCGTCCAACATGCATTTCAAATTGCACAGGGAAATAACCAGCAAAGTATTGAACCCGGCCATATTTTGAAAGGATTGACCCATTCCGCCGAAAATGTGCTGGAATTTTTGTTGAAAAAGTTGGGCGTAAATATTTCCATTTTTCAACAGGCGGCTGACAAGATCATTGAATCGTACCCGCGGGTAACCGGCGGTGAACCCTATATCTCTACAACGGCCAACCGTGTGCTGCAAAAAGCCTTGGCGCTGGCTCAGGAAATGGGCGACCAGTATGTTTCGGTAGAACACATTTTACTGGCACTGCTTGATGGGGGCGATTCTGTAAGCCGCTTAATGAAAGACAACGGCATTTCCAAAAATGATTTGCAAAAAGCCATACAGGAACTGCGCAAAGGCTCCAAAGTGGACAGTCAAACTGCTGAAGACCGTTTCAATTCGCTCAACCGGTTTGCCCTGAATTTGAATGAAAGGGCGCGTTCAGGGAAACTTGATCCGGTGATCGGCCGTGATGAGGAAATCCGGCGGATTTTGCAGATTCTTACCCGTCGTACCAAAAACAACCCGATTCTGATAGGCGAGCCCGGAACCGGAAAAACCGCTATTGCCGAAGGTTTGGCCCACCGGATTGTGCGTGGCGATGTGCCCGAAAACCTGAAATCCAAACAGGTTTTTTCGCTCGATATGGGCGCATTGATTGCCGGCGCCAAATACAAAGGTGAATTCGAAGAAAGATTGAAAGCAGTGGTAAACGAAGTGGTGCATTCCAACGAAGAAGTGATTCTGTTTATCGACGAAATTCACACCCTGGTGGGCGCCGGAAAAAGCGAAGGCGCCATGGATGCGGCCAATATTCTGAAACCGGCACTGGCCCGTGGTGAGTTGCGCGCCATTGGTGCAACTACGTTTAACGAATATCAAAAATATTTTGAAAAAGATAAAGCGCTCGAACGCCGTTTCCAGGTGGTGAAAGTGGACGAACCAGATACACTCAGCGCCATTTCTATTCTGCGTGGAATAAAAGAACGGTACGAAAGTCACCACAAAGTACGGATAAAAGACGATGCTATTATTGCGGCAGTGGAGTTATCGCAACGTTACATTTCTGACCGGTTTTTACCCGACAAAGCCATCGACCTGATGGATGAGGCTGCGGCCAAACTGCGTCTGGAAATGGATTCGGTGCCGGAAGAGCTGGATGAAATTGAACGCCGCATCAAACAACTGGAAATTGAACGTGAAGCCATTAAGCGCGAAAAGGATCATAAAAAACTGGATTCGCTGGGTGGAGAAATTTCAAATTTAAAAGAAGAACAATCCCGGTTGCGCGCCAAATGGGAAAGTGAAAAGCAGGTTATTGACTCCATTCAGAAAAAGAAAGCTGAAATTGAAGATTACAAATTTGAAGCTGAAGATGCCGAACGTCAGGGCCGTTACGACCGTGTGGCCGAACTGCGTTACGGAAAAATAAAAGAGGCTGAGAATGAAATTGAAAAGCTTCAAAAAGAGTTGCAAAAAATGAAAGCTGGCGACAGCCTGATTAAAGAAGAAGTTGACGCCGAAGACATTGCCGAAGTAGTTGCCCGCTGGACCGGAATTCCGGTTTCGAAAATGTTGCAGAGCGAACGCGAAAAGTTGTTGCTCATGGAAGACGAGTTGCATAAACGTGTGGTAGGGCAGGATGAAGCCATTGCTGCCGTTTCGGACGCTGTTCGCCGCAGTAGGGCCGGTTTGCAGGACGAAAAGCGCCCCATTGGGTCGTTTATTTTTCTGGGTTCAACCGGTGTGGGAAAAACCGAGTTGGCCAAAGCACTGGCCGAATACCTGTTCAACGACGAGAACATGATTACCCGCATCGACATGTCGGAGTACCAGGAAAAATTTTCGGTTACCCGGCTTATCGGCAGTCCTCCCGGATATGTGGGTTACGACGAAGGCGGCCAGTTAACCGAGTCTGTTCGCCACAAACCCTATTCGGTGGTTTTATTCGACGAAATTGAAAAAGCACACCCTGATGTGTTTAACGTCCTGCTTCAGGTGCTCGACGATGGCCGGCTGACTGACAACAAAGGACGGACGGTCAACTTCAAAAACACCATCATCATTATGACTTCCAACCTGGGGTCGCACCTCATTCAGGAAAGTTTTGAAAACCTGGATGCCGATAATATGGGCATAGTGATGGAGCAAACGCGGAACCAGTTGCTGGAGCTTTTGCGTAAAACCATCCGGCCCGAGTTTCTGAACCGCATTGACGAAACCATTGTGTTTACGCCACTTTCGCGTGCAGACATCAACCAGATTGTAAAACTGCAGTTTAACCAGGTGGTAAAACGGTTGTCGGGTACCGATGTGAAAATCAGCCTGACCGAAAAGGCCATCGACTGGCTGGCTGCGGTAAGTTACGACCCGCACTTTGGCGCACGGCCGGTAAAACGGATTTTACAGAAATATGTGCTGAACGAATTGTCGCGCAGAATTCTGTCAGGCCAGGTGGACAAAAGCAAACCCATTGAAATTGATGTGGAAAATGAGGGACTGGTTTTTGGGAATTAGTGTGAATGCCAGCAGTGGTTTCTATCTAAAATGACTGAAAAAGGAAAACAGGATTCCGAGGCGAATTAAAATAATATGACACTCATCTTTAGGATGACTGCGTTTGCGTCAGTTTCTCAATCTGCTTCAGAACCTGCTCTGCCTCGGCATATTTTGCATCGCTGGCTTTTCGGTTGATGGTGGATAATTCATATCCTTCCTGCATCAGTTTGTCGTATTTTTTGTTCAATTTCTCTGCTTCTGTTTTCTTTTTGAATAATCCGAACATAATTTGTTTGTTTAAATTTTGCATATAAATGTTTAAACATTAAACGAATAGTTGCTTCATTTGTTTACGGATTTTGGAAATCTTGCTCATATTACATTCGAAAATTGAATAGATGCGAAGGATTGGAACTCTACAATCAAATTAAACCTGCTAAATGGGACGGAAAATTGTATCTGGGGTACTCCTGACGACTTGGCGAACCGTCCCGAGCAATCGGAATGGTGTGAGAGGTGCTCCGGTGGGCTTAACAGCTCACCGGCCATCTACTCGATTATACACCGTGTTTTATTCTTCACTTATTCTTTCAAATCTAATAAATTTTTATTTACATTTGTTGTGTAAACATGTATAAGGTTGTTTAAGGATATGGAAAAATATTTGTCTGTAAGTAAAGCTGCTGAAATTTTGGATATTAGCCCGGAAACGTTGAGAAGATGGGATAATAATGGTAAATTTAAAAGTTCCAGACATCCAATTAATAATTATCGAGTTTATTCCGAAAAACAGGTTTTGGATCTTGTCCAAGATTTGCAATTGGATTTACAATATCGTTCAAAATCGCAAAACTTTGAAGTTTTACAACCATTTTTTGAAACTCCGAATGGGAAATTATTTAAATGTGATGCAATAAAATATTTAAAACAACTTGAATCCAATTCTGTGGATTTAATTTTTGCTGACCCTCCTTATAACATCAAAAAAGCTGAGTGGGATTCATTTTCAAGTCAAAAAGAATATGTTGACTGGAGTATGGAATGGATTTCTGAGGCACATCGAGTACTTAAAAAAACGGGGTCATTATATGTTTGCGGCTTTTCTGAGATTTTGGCTGATATTAAATGGGCTGCTTCTCATCTTTTTAAAGGTTGTAAATGGTTAGTATGGTTTTATCGTAATAAGGCTAATTTAGGGAATGACTGGGGACGTTCGCATGAAAGTATTTTACATTTTCGAAAATCGAAGGAAATTATTTTTAATATTGACAAAATTAGAATTCCTTATAATGCGCATACTTTAAAATATCCCAAGAGAACACAAGCCGAATCTTCCCAGTATTCGAATGGTAAAAAAAAGGATTACAGTTGGGAACCAAATCCACTTGGAGCGAAGCCTAAAGATGTACTTGAAATTCCTACCATTTCTAATGGCGCATGGGAGAAGTATCCGCATGTAACTCAAAAACCAGTAGAATTACTGAGGAAAATTATTTTAGCCTCGTCGAATATTGATAGTTTAATTTTAGACCCATTTGGTGGTTCTGGTACAACTTATGCAGTTGCAGAAGCTTATGACAGAAGATGGTTGGGAACAGAGTTGGAATTGGAATATTGCGAAATTATCCAAAAGCGTTTAATGGATTCAGAACATATTTATAGAATTTCAAATGCAAAAGATGAAAACGAATCCAAAGAACGAAGAAAAAAATTAAGGAGTTAATAAGGTTTTTATATCAGTCGTTATTAATTCTGAGAATTGTTTCATGTAGTTTGTGTAAGGTGCTTTTGTCGCTGTTGGCGGAGGGTCTAAATAATATACTCCTTCAAGCTTCCCAATGAATTGAGTGTACACTAAAAATGAACCGGAAACTAAAGTGTAACTGATATTATCAGTATCTTTTCGTTGTACATCATTCAAAAAAATACCTATTATTTTTTGGGGATGGTTTACAAATTTTTCCAATAAAATTTTATCTAAAAACATTTTACCCATTCGGTCTTTTGATGTGGTTTTGACAGAAACTACGACCTCATTGGGATTAAGGTCTTTAGAAGTAGATTTAACTTTTGGGTATGGTGATAATACTACATCATTTTCACTTTTATAATATTTTATGCTTTTATCACTTGTATATGGGATTTTTAATACCAGTCTTTTATTAGTAATACCTATTTCTGTGAAAACACATCTAACCAGCTCTTCAAATCTATTGCCAACATGCTTCCTTGCACTATTTGGGTGTACAGTCAAATCTAAACCAACACCAATTGATTGTTGGATTGTATAAAGAACCGAGTCAATAATGTCCTTCTCAATTTTATCAGTTTTTTTGCCAGTTTTAACTTTAGCAAGAACTAATTGAAATGCCTTAAAATTGTCTTTGAAATTTGTTGGACTATTAATAAATATTTTCTTATTAATTGGTCTTAGATACTTAGTAGTCCCTGAATTTGTGCTTACATAAATAATGTAATTATTTTTTTCTTTTGACCCACTAAGAACATTTGGAAGATATTCGAGAACTCTTATTGTAATATCCTGAAAATCTGCAATATTATTCTTTGCGGTTTGTAAATCTTCTCCTAGTGGTGTCATTTTTTATTTTCAAAGATAATTTAATAGTTCAAATTTTAGTTGAATTGCGCTTTTTTTCAACATGGTGTATAACTATGTTGTCTGTGATCCAAAGCTTTACAATATTTTTTTTCAGTGGAAATTTTATCATCCTTTCTTATTTAATATTTGCATATCATCGAACGGATTTATAATGTTTTGTAAGCCCTCGCTGCTGTATCTGTGACGGAAAGTACAAGTTTAATATTTTTTGGTTCCTCAAAATTCTAAAAAACCAATTTGACCATTCTGAACCTCAGCGTTGAGCTTTTTTGCTTCAAATTATACCCTCCGGGCCTCAACGTTGAGCCTTTTTACCTCAAATTTGATTATCTGAGGTTAAAGTTTGATCCTTTAAGCCTCACGTTTGACCCTCTGAGGCCGGAGGTTGAACCATTTTGCCTCAAATTATATTCTTGGAACCTCAAATTTGAGTCTTTGAGGTACACCCCCCCACTTCGGAAGTACCACTCCCCACCTCGGTAGTACCCCCCTGAGGGATTTTTCGGAGATCACATCACATTTTTGCGGGCAACATCTGATTGACTAAAAAATCATGTGTAAATATATGTAAATCAAGTAAAGACAAAAAGAAAAAGGGTATTGGATGAACAGCGTTTATTTCTGAGTGATAAAAACCTTATTCTTTTTATTAAACCTTAGTAGCACAATCGGTTTACAAAACCTTTAAACCTTATTTTTCCAATCAAATGAAAATAAAAACAGGTACGGTTTTTAAAACATTTTCAGGATGTGTTTGGAAATAAGGTGAATAAGGTTTCAGGTAGCCGGTTGAACGAAGCTACTAAGGTTAACACCCGGAAATAAGGTTTTTGGTGTTTAAAATAAACGTTACCCCACATGTTGAACTGGTCCGGTTTCGGGGTGGGCAAAAAGGCCAAAAAAAAAGGCGCCTGGTGGGACGCCCCTTTTTTGCTTTTAATCGGCGGAAGGCTTTGGATCTCCGTTGCCCGATTTTGTTTTTTCAAACCGTTTTTTCAGGTCGTCGTAAATCGATTTGGCCCCCGGCACATTCATTTTGGTGGCCTGTTTTACCGAGTTGTAATAACTCAGCGCATTTACATAACTTTCTCCCCCGGCTTCCATAACCGTATCGTCGAGGCCGTCGTTTAATGCTGTAACGGTGCGCAAAAGCGGAGTAAGCTGTTCTGTAACTTTCATATCGCCGGCCAGGCCTTCGCGATCCATGTACGGTGGTGCAAACTGGGGTGCAGTTTGGCAGTACTCAAGGGTTTTTTCAACAAACGGGACTGTTTTGTCGCTCATTTTTGGGATAGTCCTTCTTTCCTCGGGAGTGAGTGCAATTAAATAAGGTTGCAGCACTGATGCCACTTCATTTAACTTTTGGGTTACTTCTGTAATAACCTCGTCAGGAATTGTAAAATTGATTTTGTTGTCCATAATTTGGAGTTTTTAAAATGTTAATGGTTTGTAAATATGTTTAAAAGCGTAGGCAATTTAATATGAATATCAGAACATTACAAAAAAATAAATTAAAAAAACCTACATTGTGCTATAAAACATTTTTTGTGGCGGAGGAGCGAGGATGTAAAAAAGGTAAAAAAAATATTCGCACCAGCAGCGCCAGACTGAACATATTTTGTGAAAAAGTATTTTGTATTATTTGCCGTCCGATTTATCGGACGGGTTTTAATCAATTAAAAATCTTTTTTCAGTATTTAATTAAAACCAGCGCCAGGCTTCAGCCTGGTGTAATGTGTTAAAGCCGATGTAACCGAAGCCGGCTTGAAGCCGGCTTTTTGTTTGAAGGGTTGCTTGAATTATTCACCATGCTAAAGCATGGCGCTAATTTTTTCCAGGATTTATTTAAAACCAGGGCCAGGCTTCAGCCTGGTGTTTTATTGAGTAAAAGCAACAAATACCAGCCGGCTTGAAGCCGGCTTTTTGTGTTAAAAAAATTTCTCATTTGATTGAATGGATTTTTTAAATTAAATTGTTGTTTGAAAATCAGATGAATCAAAATTAGCTCCAGGCTTCAGCCTGGTGTGTTTTAAAAGAAAAGAATAATAAATCAGCCAGCTTCTAGCCGGCTTTCAAACAAATAAAACTATGTTGCATTCGTTCGTTCGAAATTATCTCCACATTACCTGGTCAACCAAAAACAGAGTTAGGCTTTTTACAGGTAGTTCAAAAATTGAATTGAAGAATTTTATTCTCGAAAAATCCAAAGAAATTCAATGCCCGATCCTGGCAATAAATGTTCAGCCTGAACATATTCATCTTTTAATTGATTTGCCTGCAAATGTTTGTTTATCTGATTTTACAAAAATGATAAAAGGATCATCATCACATTGGATGAACGAGCAAAATCTGATTCAGGGGAAATTTTCGTGGCAAAGGGGGTACGGAGCTTTTTCGGTAAGTGCATCTCAACTGGATGCAGTGAAAAAGTATATTCGAAATCAGGATGAGCATCACAAAAGAAAAACCTTTGAAGAGGAATATCAGGAATGGAAAAAGAATTATGGTTTTTTTAATGATTGAACTGATATTCATGAAAGCCGGCTGAAGCCGGCTGTTGGTTTTATGTTTTACCTTTCTTCACCATGCTAAAGCATGGCGCTTATTTTTTCCAGGATTTATTTAAAACCAGTGCCAGGCTTCAGCCTGGTTTAATGTGTTAAAGCCGATGTAACCGAAGCCGGCTTGAAGCCGGCTTTTTGTTTGAACGGTGGTTTGAATTATTCACCATGCTAAAGCATGGCGCTAATTTTTTCCAGGAATTATTTAAAACCAGCGCCGGGCTTCAGCCTGGCGTGATGTGCAAAAAGCGAAATAAACGAAGTCGGCTTGAAGCCGGCTTTTTGTTTGAACGGTGGTTTGAATTCTTCACCATGCTAAAGCTTGGCGCTAATTTTTCCCAATATTTATTTAAAACCAGCGCCAGGCTTCAGCCAGGTGTTTTATTGAGTAAAAGCAACAAATACCAGCCGGCTTCAAGCCGGCTTTTTGTTTGAACGATGGTTTTAATTATTCACCATGCTAAAGCATGGCGCTAATTTTTCCCAGTATTTATTTAAAACCAGCGCCAGGCTTCAGCCTGGTGTTTTATTGAGTAAAAGCAACAAATACCAGCCGGCTTCCAGCCGGCTTTTACTTTATTGCACAAACTCCAGCTTCCCACCTTTCTTCAATTCATCATGATTTATTACCGGCTCAATTTCTTTTCCGTTCAGTTTTACAGAAGAAAATGTGCCGTATTGATTTCCGGGTGTGGTTTCCAGAACAAAACTTTTACCGGAATAATATTTTTTATTCAAATTAAAAGTCACTTTTTCAAATGTTGGCGAAGATAGCTGGTATTCGTTACTTCCGGGACAAACCGGGTAAAAACCTGCTGCGCCAAACACATACCAGGCCGACATTTGCCCGGAATCGTCATTGCCCGAAATTCCGCCGGGTCCGGTGCCGTATTCGGTTTGTAAAATGTGTTTAACGGTTTCCTGTGTTTTTTGCCATTGCCCCACGTAGTTGAACAAATATGGAATCTGATGGCTGGGTTCATTTCCGTGCCAGTATTCTTTGTTGTCGATGAGCGCATTCAGCTTTTGGGCAAAAGGTTCTTTCCCGCCCATTAAATCCATTAAACCTTCCACATCGTGCGGTACATACCAGGTGTAATGTTTGGGTGTTCCTTCGGTAATGTAAAACATATCTCCGTTGGCATCAAACTCGTCGGTAAATGTTCCGTCGCCATACCGTCCGCAAACCCAGCCTTTGTCCGGGTCGAACACATTGGCATAATTGAGCGACCGTGCCATCAACTCGTTGTAATCATCTGTTTCTCCCAGTTTTTGGGCAACCTGTGCCACAGCCCAGTCGTTGTAAGCATATTCCAGTGTGCGGGAAACCTGTTCGTTCCGGTGAAAAGCATGTGGAACTTCGTCTTCTATAGGAATGTATCCGAACTGCAAATACGAATCCAATGCCCGGCGGCCTTTTCCATCGATATAATCATCCATATTTTTCGGGGTTTCAAAAGCATTTTTCCGCATAAATTGGTATGCTTTTTCTGTGTCGAACTCAAAACCTTTCGCCAGCGCATCGGCAATAATGGCTGTACTGTGGTCGCCAATCATGGCCGAAGTGTAGCTGTTCCACATGGGGAAAACGGGCAACCATCCGCCCTGTTCAGCTTTTACAATAAGCGATTTTACCATGTGTTCATACTGTTCGGGAGCCACAAGGCTTACCAGCGGCATTTGCGCCCTGAAAATATCCCAGTTGGTAAAATCGCAGTAATATTCAAACCCATTGGCTTTTTGAACGGTTTCGCCACCGCCAAATTGCGGATACTCGCCGTTTACATCGCTGAATAATCTGGGGTGGATGAAGCTGTGGTACATGGCAGTATAAAATTTGGTAAAATCATCATCTGAGCCTCCTTCCACATCAATTCTTCCCAGAATAGTATTCCATGTTTTGTCGAGTTCAGATTTTGTTTTGTCAAAATCCCAGTGCGGAATTTCGGTTTCCATATTTTGGCGGGCATTTTCAATGCTGGTAAACGAAGTGCCCATTTTCATTTTAAGGGCTTCGCCTTCAGCTAAATTGAACGTAACATAGGCGCCTAAATAGTTATTGTTTTGCAATTCATTGGTTCCATGAAAAAGTTCGTTGTTCCCAAAAGTTCCGGTTTTGCTAAACGGTTTATCAAACCGGGCCACAAAATAGCCGCTGAAACCGGCTGGTTTTCCACTGCCGTTGTAAATGCGGTGCACCGGATTGTATCCGTAAACTTCTCCCTTTTCAGCATCAATTTTTATGTATCCTTCACCTTCATCGCTGTTCACATCAATTATTACGGTTGCATTTTCAGGTTCGAGCCACGAAAACCGGAAGAAACCAGTTCGCTTTGTAGCTGTTATTTCTGTCAGAATATTTTTTTCGGGCAACATGGCAGCGTAATATGCAGGCGATGATTTATCTGCATCGTATATATACAATGTTTTCCGCTGCGTTGGCAAAAACCTGAATTCCTCACCGGTAACTGTTGGGAAAACAGTGAAGCTTCCGTAATCCTGCACGCAGGAGCCGCTAGTCCAGTGGGTGGCCCGAAAACCTTGGAGGGTGGGCGTTCCCCAGTAAAACGGGGCAATACATTTTGTTTCAGTATTATGGGTTTGAGGCGTCCACTGGGTCATGCCAAACGGAGCTGTTACAGCCGGAATAGTTTGGCCATAATGTTCCTGTGTTCCCCTGTCTTTTGTAGCAGAGGGTGTTGTTGCCGGGCCCGTGCCAATCAGCAGGTCAATATATTGAAGGTAATTTTTATCTTCTTTTTGTGCACAACTTGCCAAAAAAATAAGTGCAAGAAATAAAGTCGGAATGCGTAGAATCTTCATATCACAGGTTTTTTAAAAGGTTTTTAAAATGAAGTTCCAAAAATAAGAAAACAGGATAAATATTCGCTGTTTTAGCAGTTCTGGTTTTGGTCTGTTTTTCAAATTTTCTCTCAAAAAAATGCAAACGGCCAATAAAAGACTACCAACTACTAAAATCTCCATTTATGGGTTGGAATGCGCAGATTGTTGTTGAAAAAGGTTCGGTTATTGAAATAAATTGTTGCCATTCAAAAGGTTACTTACATTTGGGTCAGTGAAACAATAAACAATTATTATCATGAAAACAAAAATGTATTTTTTAGGAGTGTTTTTGCTGGCGTTAGTTATGGGTGTTTCTGCAAAAATTAAAGAAGGTCAGGCTATTACTGGAAACTCATTAACTAATTTCGGGAAATATACCATTGAAATGTCAGAATCTCCGATGGTTATTAACAACCAGGCAGTTACCACTTATGAATTAATGTATGAAAAAACGGCCAATCCGGTTCGAATTGGCGTAGTTAAAGGGAAAAAGAGTACCACTTTTGTGGTTCGTTCCGACCAGTTTGAAGTACAGTATGCATTCGAAAAAGGAATTTTCGGTGTACAGAAAATGGAGAAAAAGTACCGTGAATTGCCCGAAGCAACCTGCGATTCCAAATTCAATAAAGTGAGTTATTATTCCCAACGCGTAATTACACAAAAACCAAAATCCGAAGACGAACTGCTGGGACTGATTGCATGTTATTTTCCCAATTTGGTTGACGAACAGTACCACGCCCAATTCTGATTTTGAATAAACAGAATCTGGAATTCTGAAAAAGATATTAAACAGCGCAATTTTTTTCATGGAGATGAAAAAATGAGCCTCTGCCAGAGGGCAGGGGCTTTATTTTCAATAAACGGTAACATTTTGTCAGCCAACAACTGTATTTAGTCTGTAAACCGTAGGGTTTTGAATGAATTGATTCTGACATTCAGTAGTTTGCAGTTTTTTATCTCGGTTGGTTCACGTATCTTTCCGGTCAGAAACAATTAAACGATGAACATCCTGGGGAAATTTTCAAAAAGGTACCGGCGAATTATTACCCATTTTTTGTTTTGGACATTTTATGTGCTGTTCTTTGGTTCGGTTTATGGTAAGTACGGGCAAAACTTTCAGTGGTATTTTATTGAATCGCTTTGCATGTTGCCTTTTGTTATGGCAGCAACTTACACCACTGTTTATGCTATTTTACCGTTTTACCTGAAAACCCGCAAACTTGTTTTAACAGTTTTACTTGTTGTTGCAGTATTGATGCTGGCCACTCTTGGCGAACGGGTTTTTTTAAGGCTGATTAATGGTTTGCCAGTAACATCCGATTCAGTTTTAGGCGTAACATTTCTTTACCTGTTTTTGGAAACCAATTTTATGGTAGCCATTGCATTTGCCATAAAAATTGTAAAAAAGTGGTTCGAACAACAAACCGAAAAACATGAAATGGAAAAACAAAACCTGAAAAAAGAGTTGCATTTATTGAAAGCACAATTACAGCCGCATTTTTTGTTTAATACCATGAATAATTTGTATTCATTATCTGTTTCAGAATCGGCAAAAACTACCGAAGGAATTGCGCAAATGGCATCATTGCTTCAGGCCGTTTTATACGAATGTAACGAATCTGAAATTCCGGTGGAACAAGAGGTTAAACTCGTTGAAAATTATGTGGAACTCGAACGGCTACGCTATGGTTCAGATTTGAATTTGAGTTTTAAAATATCGGGGCCGGTAGAAAAATGGAAAATTGCACCCATGTTACTTTTTACCTTTGTTGAAAACTGTTTTAAACACGGTGGCAGTCGAAAAAACGGGAAATTCGACATTGAAATTATCCTCATTGCTTCTACAGAAAAACTTCTTTTTCAGATTGAAAACAGTTTGCCTGCACAAAAGAAGGTGCGCGAGAAGAATACTGGCGGGGTAGGAGTTCGAAACGCAAAAAAACGACTCGAGATTCTTTACAAAAACAGGTACCAGCTTATTATTAAAGAAAAAACTCAAACCTGGAAAGTTTCTTTGGAACTGGAGAAATAAATGAATAGGTATATTTTCGATATCAGACTAAAATACAGAATAATACGGCATATAATTCTGTTTATTGGAACCGTATTGCTGTTTACGTTTGTTTTATTTTATCAGGATAAAAGTAAAAGTTTATCGGAATCTCTGATGGTTACTTTAATCAATTCAGTTTTCTTTTTCGGATATGCCTACATTGTTTTGTTTCTTCTTATTCCTGAATTTCTTTTAAAAAATAAAATTGGCTGGTTTATGTTGCTTTTATTACTGGTGGGCACTGCACTTTCGGCCCTTAAGTTTGCCGTATCTGACGAAATATTTTATGCATCCATTGCTCCGGAAAATTTTCAGCCCGGAAGCATGAAAGGATTGCGTTTTATGCTGGTGAATACAAAAGACATGACTTTTATTGTTGCACTGTTTTGTGTTGCGAAATTTACCAAAGATTATGTTTTTACCGAAAGTCAGCGAAAAAAGCTGGAGGTGCAAAATCGCGAAGCCCGGCAACGTTTACTTCAAAGCCAGTTAAATCCTCATTTTTTGTTCAATACCATCAATAATTTATATGCATTATCCCTCCTTCAGCCTGAAAAAACAACTGAAATTACCGAAAAGGTGCAGCAGATTTTACGTTACATTGTTGAGCAAAGCCGGCACAATTTTGTGCAATTAACCGAAGAAGTTGACCTGGCGGAAAACTATCTTTCTCTTGAAAAACTTCGCTATGGCAACAGACTAAAAGTTGATTTCAAAAAAAAGGGAGAGCTTTCAACCTGGAAAATACCCCCGATGGTTTTATTTTTTCTTATTGAAAATTGTATAAAACATGGCAGCAGCCCCGACATGGGTGCACCCTGGCTGTTTATCTCCATTGAGTCGCACCCTGAAAATTTGTGGATTAAGGCTGCCAACAGCAAACCAAATAATGGTAGAATATTCAAAGGCGAAAGAAATATTGGAAACGGTTTGCAAAATCTGAAAAACAGGCTGGCCATTCTTTATCCTTCAAAAGGGTATTCCATTCAGATTGATGACAGGGAAAAAGAATTCTCCATTCTGCTACAATTAAAAAAAGAATTAAATGAAATGGGTTCCAAATCATATCGGTAAACAACGAATTCTGCTTCATACAGGCTTTTGGCTGGCGTGGATTATTTCGTTTACCTTGCTGCAAAGTTTGGGGCTTGGCAAAGAAATGTTTTGCCTTTGGTTCAGGTATTATATAATCACGCTTCCGGTTTTTGTGGTACATACCTATTTAATTGCGTACTGGCTAATTCCTCTTACTTTTTACAAAAACCGTTACGGGTTGCTTACGACAGGTATTTTCGTGTTTTTGGTGCTTTTTTCGGTAATCGAACTTGTTGTTTCCAACGAATTGGTTTTTAAACCCTTTGGGAAGAATTACGCATTGGGTACGGATTATCTGAATCTGAAAAATATTCTGATTTCAGGACTTGGCAACCATTACATTATTTTGGTTTTTCTGGCCATAAAAGTAGGGAAAGCCTGGCACGAAACCCAAAACATGAAAAATGCTGAACAGCGCCTGAATGAAGAGGCTGAAATGGAAATATATTATTACCAGCACCAGCCTCGTTTAATGCTTCATTTAATGGATGTTTTGCAGGATACCATTTCAAAATCGCCTCAAAAAGTTCCGGAACTTATCATCCGGATTTCAAATTTTTTCAATCAATTTTTAAACGAAAATCATGCAGACTGGCGGCCTCTTTTAGCTGAAACAGATTTGATGGAAAGTTTTTTAAGTTTAAATAAACTTGCAATGAGCAACCATTTGAAAGCCGAAATTAAACTTAAAGGCAACCTGAAACCATTTGTAATTCCTCCCTTTTTGTTTCTGCCAGTATTGGAATTTGCAATGAAAACAGGAAAAAAGTGTAACGATTTGTTCGAATGCACCGTCTTTGTTACAGCTGAAAACAGAAAATTATATTTTGCTGTTGAATTATGGAGTGAAAACAAATTAGAATTTCCTGAAAGCCACGATTCAGAAATGCTGCGTTTGATGTTACAGCATTACTTCCCGGGTAAATTCAGGTTTACAGAAGAAACCGAAGAAAATTTCCGGATGCTTCAAGTGGAGATTTTTTACTGAAGATTGTAACGGAAACTGAAAACAGATACTTATTTTTTTGAAGCAGAAAACAACGAAAACAAATCAGTTATTACCATGAAACGAGCCATGATACATAAAGGAGTTTTAAACCGATGGCCGTCGGAATGGCGAGTTCCATCGAATACCTTTAAAAATTAAACAATTAAAATGAGATGAAAACAAATTGCCTTATTGTTGACGATGAGCCTCTTGCACGCGAATTGATTCGTAATCATATTCAAAAGCTGGACAATTTTGAAATTGTTGGTGAGTGCGGCGATGCCATGAAAGCCCTTGAAGTACTGCGCAACCACAAAGTTGATCTCATGTTTATGGACATTCAGATGCCACAGATTACCGGAATTGAATTTCTGAAAACATTGAAACATCCGCCTCAGGTAATTATCACAACTGCTTATCGTGAATATGCCCTCGAAGGGTTCGAACTGGATGTAGTGGACTATCTTTTGAAACCCATCACTTTTGAGCGGTTCCTGAAAGCAGTGAATAAATATTTTCAGGTTTCAACCGATAATTTTGGTTCGGTTGAAAATTATTCTCCGGTAAACAAAAACGATGAAGCATTTATTTATGTGAAAGAAAATAAAAAGGTGCTGAAGCTGCATCTGAATGATATTTTATACATTGAAGGCCTGAGCGAATATGTAAAAATTCATACGCCCGAAAAGCGAATTGTTACAAAAACAAGCATGACCAGTATGGAAGAAAAACTTCCGGACAACGATTTTATGCGCATTCACAAATCGTATATTGTTTCGTTACGAAAAATTGAAGCTTTTACTTCTACAAGCATTGAAATTGAGGGGAAAGGCCTGCCCATTGGCCGAAGTTTTAAAAACAGGGTGGCACAGGCTTTACATGCAGGTAACTCGGTTTTGGCGAATTAAAAAAAGACCATATTCGGGCTATCCCTTTTCCTTTTTCCAGCGCTTTTATGGGCGAAAGGCCAAGTTTTGCGCTTCGAACCTGATTAACCTGTTGAAGGTTTATTTGATTTTGGTTTTTTTCATCTGCTAAAACTTTTAGTGCAACCACCGTTTTTAAAGTAGAGCCGCGCACTCTTATTGTAAATGGCGAATATTTTGCCGGATGAATGTGCAGAAACCGGTCAGGATCCAATCCTTGTTTAATTACCCACTCAGAATTATCTGAAAGTATTATTTTTCGAAACTCCTTTGGCAGAAGCCAGTTTTTTAATCTTTCACCAGTTGATAATCCTTCTTTTTCAGCAAAATACAGGCATTGGCGGCATATTTCATCTATGGAAAGTTTTCCGCAATACAGGTCAATGAGGTTGGTGCCAATAAATAACAATTCTTTTTCTGCCTCAGGCCAGGGAAGGTTTTTCCAGTATTCAATCTGCTGTTTTAAAAAGCCAAAATGATGTTTGTGGGGGTTGAAAGTAATGGGTGGCTGAATATCGGGGTATTTAAATTCAGAAGCCATGGGTTGCTTTTTTGCAAAATTACAATTTTGGGATTTATCATTCAGGAACGAAACCGAAAAAATTATCCATACATTTGCCTGAAAATTTTAAATAATGGTTTACTTTCCGCTGCACAGGTATTTTATTTTTAACGGAGAACTGAGGCCCAACGCTTTATTCAAAGCATTTGAAAATTCAGGAGGAATTTATGAAGTGCTTCGGGTTGAAAATGGAGTACCACTATTTATGGAGGATCACCTGGAACGGTTTTACCATTCTGCATCGCTTGCAGGAAAAACCATCCGGTTCAACTCTGATCAGATTAGCCGTTTTATTTTGGAGCTCATCCATGAAAACAAGGTTTTGACCGGAAATATTCTCCTTTCGTGCAAAGAAAATCTGAAAGCATTTTTTATTCTCCACAAATATCCTGATCCCAAATGGTACCAAAACGGTGTACGATGTGGTATTTTAAAAGCGGAGCGTGAAAATCCCAATGCAAAAGTTTTTCAAACTCCGGTGAGGCAGCAGGCCGATAAACTGATGGAAAAAAAGGACTTGTACGAAGTTCTGCTGGTCGATCATTTAAACCGCATTACCGAGGGCAGCCGGAGCAATGTATTTTTTGTTGAAAAAAATGCTCTGTTTACCCCGCCCGGAAACGAAGTATTGCTTGGCATTACCCGTCAGAAAACCATTTTGCTGGCAAAAGAAGCAGGGATTCCATTCTTCGAAAAAGATGTTTTACTGGAAGACTTGCCCCGTTTTCAGGCGGCGTTTATCACCGGAACCTCGCCCAAAATTTTGCCTGTTTCACAAATCGGTGAAGGGAAATTCGATCCTCAAAACTATTTGGTTCAACTACTTCGGAAAAAATATGACGAGCTTATTGCAGATTACATTAAATCAGTACTTTAAAATATCGTTCAATCCCTGTTTCAATTTTTCCAACTGTCCGGAAGTTATGGTTCCAATTTTTCTGACCAGCCTTTCTTTTGAAACAGAACGAACATGAAAAATTAAAATTTCAGATTTTCAACTACAATCTGTTTTCCAGAATTTCTTCAACCTCTTTGTAGTCAATATCTTGTTTTTCTCCCAATTTGCTTTTGCGTTGTTTAAACCGTTCCTTAATTTTTCCAATGGTTTCGGCCGGAACATCATACTCAGGCAAAGTGCACGGCACACCCAGCGATTCGAAAAATTCCACTGTTTTGGCAATGGCTTTGTCAATGCGTTCGTCATCTGTTCCTTCCGTAATTCCCCAGATTCTTTCGCCGTATTGCAGGATTTTTTCCTTTTTGTTTTTGCGCTTAACGTGCATCATTCCGGGGAAAACAATGGCCAGAGTACGTGCATGGTCAATGCCGTGAAAAGCTGTTAGCTCATGGCCAATCATGTGGGTTGCCCAGTCGGTTGGCACACCCAATGCAATTAATCCGTTTAGCGCCATGGTTGCACTCCACATAAAATTGGCCGCAGCATCGTAATCGGTGCGGTTGGCCAGCACTTTCGGCCCTTCTTCTATTAATGTGAGAAGAATGCCTTCAGCAAACCGGTCCTGCAGCGGTGAGTTTACCGGATAAGTGAGGTATTGTTCCAGCACATGGGCATACGCATCAACAACGCCATTGGCAACCTGCCTGTCGGGCAACGAAAATACACACTCGGGGTCGAGCACCGAAAATTTTGGTGAAACGAGCGGATGGCCAAACGCCAATTTTTCCTGGGTGGAAACACGTGAAATTACTGTTGTCCAGTTCATTTCTGAGCCAGTGGCAGGTAAAGTGAGCACTGCCCCGAGCGGAACGGCGGCTTTGGGTTCTACCATAAACCGTTTGGTGAAAAAATTCCACGGATCCTTTCCTTCGTACAAAGCACCGGCGGCAATAAATTTTGTCGCATCAACAACCGAACCTCCGCCAACAGCCAGCAAAAAACCGATGTTGTTTTCTTTTACCACATCTATGGCTTTCATACAGGTTTCGTAATGCGGGTTGGCTTCAATTCCGCCAAATTCATACAATTCAAAATTCTTCAGCGCTTTTTTTACCTGGTCGTAAACTCCGTTTCGTTTGATGCTTCCACCTCCGTAGATCATTAAAACTTTGGCATCTTTTGGTATTTCACCGGCAACCTTTGGAATGGTACCTTTCCCGAAAATAATTTTTACCGTGTTTTTGTATTCGAAATTATTCATATTATAACTTTTTAATGGTTTCAATTCTACCAATAAGACAAATTTCTTTTTTATTTGTTTGAAATTGTAAAAATATTGGAAAATGCCTTTAAATTCAAATTCAACTGAACAAAAGACAGATTTTAGAGAAACAATGGCAGAATTAAACAACGAACAATTAATTGAAGTGCTCAAAAAAAGGAAATTATACCAGGAGGCTGCAGCTAAGCAAGCCATTCACGAAGCTATGGAAAGAGGCATCATTCATTCGGAAGAGGATTTACTTGGGCCGGAATTCAGGGAAAAAAAATTAAGAAGGCAGCTTTTTCCCGAAATTGAGAATGAAAAAATCAGAAATAAAATCAGAAGAAGCATTTCGCGGGGACTTTTTCTTGCAGGCTCGCTGCCGGCCATTTTAGGTGTAATCCGTTTAACCAGGGGCAATCAGGCTGAAGGAATTTTGCTTCTGGTTTTTACTGTTGTCTGGCTTGGCGCTTCGGTGTGGTTGTTCCGCATGTTTTCGCGCATTGCATTTAACACGTTGGCGGGTCTTGGCCTGTTATCACTTGTTTATGCATTGAAACAATTGTTTTTTCCGCCCGGATATTCGGTAATGGATAAGTTTATTGTAGTTATGCTTTACCTGCTGATTGCTTACGGTTTAATTTACATTAAAAGATTAAACAGGTAGCTTTTCCGTGTATTTATCCTGAAATCTATGCCTTTTGTCGAAAATTGAAACCGGATTTGACAAGAACTCCTTAAATTTGTTTCCAAACAATATTCAGCTAAAAGTCAGAAAAAAATGAATCAAAAAACTTCAAACGTCTTCAACTTGTCTTTTTTATTGCTGCTTTTTTTCAGCTTGTCATTTTCGTTTAAAAGTAACAGCCAAAACAATAATTATTTCACCAAAACTTATGAAATTGGTGAGTTCTCCGAACTTTTTCTGGAAGGGGCATTTGGCGTTGAATTAATACAAGGTAACAAAAGCACGCTGGAGGTCAGGGCGGCAGATGAAAGGGCATTTGACTACCTGAATGTAACCAACCAAAGAGACCTTTTGCATTTGCATGTTGATCGCAAACCTTTCGATTTCAGCAAGGTAACACTACTGGTTACTTTTGAAAACCTGGAACGGTTACGCATATTAGGCGGCATAAGACTCGAAACCCGCGGATTTCTGGATTTGGATGATTTGGAAATGTTGCTTGAAGGCGGCGCAAAAGTTAACCTTCAGTTAAAAGCCGGGTATGTTGGAATTGATAACCGTGGAGGTGTGCTTTGTGAATTAAGCGGAGTTTCGGAAACGCTCAACGTCCGTCTTGCCGGGGCAGGACATGTAAATGCCGGCGAACTTAAAGCCGACGATGTAACTTTCAGAATTGAAGGTGTTGGTACCGGCGTTGTTTATGCAGGTAAAACATTGGATGCCACCATTAAAGGCGCCGGAAAAATTAAATACCGCGGAAACCCGGAAGTCAATCAGAGTATTGAAGGCCTGGGTTCAGTTGAGCGTGAATAAATTAATAATTTTCCAGAAGCAGCTCCTGTTTGTTCTTATCGAATTTGGAAAAACCGCGGTCGAATATGGAATAAGAAACCTGAATTTCTGCTTTTTTCAGGGCTAAAATTTCTGTTCCGGTAATTTCTTCGATGGCAGCTTTTAGCAGCGGCTCCTGTTTGTCGCCCAGCGGTAACGCCCCAAAAAGTTCATCCTCAACCGGAATATCGGGTGTAAAACCGTCTTTAAAATCGGTTACTCCCTGCGAGTTGGCGTAGCGTAAAACTATAGGCTGAACGCCCCAGTTTTCGAAATTTTTGTAATCGGCAGGGCTGTCGTAGTATCCGTTGCCACGTTCATCCTTCAGAAAATCTTCAGGCTTGAAAGTGATGGAGGCTGTGTATTTTCCATAAGTGGATTCTCCGATGGTGGTCACATTCATATATGGTTTTAATCCGGTAATGGTGAGTTCCGAAGCAGAAGCAGTCCCCGGGCCGGTGAGTACATACATTTTGTCCAGGCCCATTTTAACACTGGTGGTATTGCTGAAAGTTACTTTCAACTGGCTGGTTACATTACGCGATTCCCAGTAACTTTGGTACTTGTCGTTCCACTGGAAGGTGACCAGCGTTGACCGGTTGTTAACTACACTGAGTGGTGCAACAGAACTGCAAAGATGTTGAGCGGCATCGGTTCCGCCACCTGGATTGTAGCGCAGGTCCACCACCAAATCTGAAATCTGTTGTTCCTGAAAATACCGGAAAGCACTATCGAGGCTCGAATTGAAGTTGGAAATATATTGAGCGTAAAACAAATAGCCAATTTTATGGCCTTCGTGTTCAATAATATCGGTAATAAGCACCGGATTCAGACTGAGTTTCCTGGCCGTCATGTTTATTGAATTCGGACTTACAGAAATTCCACCCTCACCAAGAATACCAAGTGAAATATTCAACGAACCGGCATATAGCAGGTCGGTGTAATTGTCATCGGTAATGTCATCTCCGTTCATCAGAACAATGATGTCACCGCGTTTAATTCCTGCTTCGGCAGCCGGAGTGTTGGGATATACAAACTCCACCAATGCAAAAATATCGCCGGTGTTTGAAAAACGCCCGAATGCCAGCGAATAGCCAAAAGTAGTTTCCACTCCTTCGAAACTGCTTTCCAATGCTTCAACATCGTCGGTTATAAACGACCATTTGTCTTCTGTATAAAGCAGTTTTTCAAAATACGCTTTGGGATCAAGTTCATACCGGATATCAATGTCCGGAAGTTCTTTGTACCAAAGGTAAATGTCCTCCATCACCAGGTTGATGAAATCATTTATATTTTGGGTCAAAACCGGAGCCTGCTCCCTGTTTTCTTCAGGTGGTTCGGGCGTGGGCAAAGGAGCTTCGCTGCAACTGTGCAGCATTAAAAATGCAAGGGCAAACAAAACCGCAATATTTTTAAAACCAAGTCTTTTCATCGATATTAAATAAGCATGTAAAATTAATCTTTTTCGGTTGATTGAGTTTCCTTTTCTTTCGGATATTCAATCCGAACATGGTAAATATTAATCAACTTATTTAATAACGTTTCTTTTATGATTGTAATATCCCGGAAAGTTAATTCTGATTGTTCCAGTTGCCGGTCGCGGATTTTCTGATCGACCATTTTGTTAATTAGTTCTTTCAGATTTTCCATTGTTTTTTCCTTCAGACTGCGCGATGCTGCTTCTATTCCGTCAATAATCATTACAACCGCGGCTTCCTTTGAGCGTGGCAGTGGTCCGGGATAAATGAATGAATTTTCATCCACTTTTTCTTTTGGATTTTCTTCCTGGTGTTTCAGGTAAAAATATTGTGCTTTGGTTGTTCCGTGGTGTGTGGCTATAAATTCAATCAACGCTTCAGGCAGCTTGTGCCTGCGGGCCATTTTAACGCCGTTTATTACATGGTCGATTATTATTTCGGCGCTTTTTAAATGGTTCATTGTATCGTGCGGATTAATTCCCATGGCCTGGTTTTCGATAAAAAATTCGGGCCTGGCAATTTTGCCAATGTCATGATAAAGCGAACCTGCACGTACCAAAAACGGGTTCCCGCCTATTTTCAGAATAATTTCCTCGGCCAGGTTGGCAATTTGCATCGAGTGCTGAAACGTACCGGGAGCTTTTTCGGCCAGTGTGCGCAACACGGGCTGGTTGGTGTCCGACAATTCAATAAGGGTTACATCTGAAACAAATCCGAATATTTTTTCGAAAATAAAAACCAGCGGATAAACCAGCAGAATTAATACACTACTCAAAGCAAACCAGCGCATAGTTTTATAATCGATGGAAAGGAAAGTTCCTTCATAAATCAATTCCAGTGAGATGTAAACCAGCGAGTAGGTCAGGAAAACCCAAATGGCAGCCATAATCAGGTGCCCGCGGCGGTGCATTTTATTCAGGCTGAAAACGGCAACAACACCGGCTGTTATCTGAAGCAATACAAATTCATAGTTATTCGGCGCATAAAACCCAGTAAGAATTGTGGCAATTAACAGGGTGAAAATAGCCGTGCGCGAATCGAAAAAAGTGCGCACCACAATAGGAAAAATGGCAAACGGAACCAGGTAAATATGCAGGTTGGGAAACGAGTTAATAAACAGGGTGAGAAAAACCACGCTAACTAAAAACAGCAGCAAAAAGGAGAGTTTTCTGAACTGGCTTAAAATATCATACCGGTAAATGTATAAAAAGGTAAAAAGCAATACCATAAAAACTACAATCAGTGTTCCTTTTCCAATGGAAATCATGTACCGGTTAATTCCTTCGCCCCGTTCCGATTCGTAGCTGGCTTTCAGCGATTCCAGCATCTGAAATTTTTCATCGTTTACAATTTCGCCCTGCAATATTATCCGTTCGCCGGTTTCAACCATTCCGCGGGTGGTTGAAATGCTCCGCGTAATTTCTTCCCGTTCTTTTTGTGTGGTGTTTTCATCGTAATTCAGGTTGGCAACAATGTATTTTTCCGGTTGAAGGTTTAAAAGAAAACCAGCCTGCACCGGCTGTTTCCGGGCCATTTCCCTTATTTTACTGTTGAAATCGTTATAAGCAGTTTTTTCGGAGTATATTTTTTCGGTTTGAATTCTGGTAACCACATTTCCGGTTCTTTTTCTCAGTTCAGTTTTTCCCGAAAGTTCGCTGTAAGTGTCGGCGGTTCGGGGAAGAATGCCAACAGCATAAATGTTACGCAGTTCATTTTCAACGGTAGAAAGTATTTTTTGATTTATGTTTTGAGATGAATCTGCAAGCATTTGCAAATCAGTTTTTAACTGGTTTATTTTAGCGGCTGCAAGGGTAGTGTCGAATGTGAAATAGGGGATAACTGAACCCAGCAATTCTTCTTTTTCCAGTTCCACTTCACCTTCAGTTTTTAAAATGGCAAAATCGAAAGGCGCCACCAGGTTTTCGTGGCTCCACGGAAAACCTTTCTGGTATTCATATTTAAATTTTTGCTCGCCGGGCATAATAAGAAAAAGCAACACAGCGGTTAACATAAAGGCAAAAAACCAGTAAAAGACTTGTGTGTAATTTTTCAGGTTGGTCAAAAATTTACTCATCGTTTTTCTTTTTTATTTCTCCGGAATTTTTTATTCACCGGTTATCGTTTACAAAAATCATAAATAAAAATTCATCCGCTTCAACACGCACTGTTTTTTTTATAGATTTGTGTTGAATGGCGCAAACAACGCGCAGTTTCGTTTTTACGTAATAAAATTAAGAAAATATTTGGATGGATTACGGTATTTCCGGTTTAAGCCTTATTCCTGTCAGAAAAGAGCCTTCTGAAAAAAGTGAAATGGTAACCCAGGTGCTTTTTGGTGAACATTTCGAAATTTTTGAGGAGATGGTTGGCTGGAGCCATGTTAGATTGGCCTGGGATGGTTACGAAGGCTGGATTGACAGTAAAATGATTACCCCGTTGAATGCACGCACATTTAACCGGCTCGAAAAAAGAGCTTTTGCCGTTACCGGCGATATTATTAGCATTGTTCCCGTAAACAACGAGCAAAATCTTACATTGGTGGCCGGAAGCACACTTCCCGTGTGGCGTCCTTACCTGAAGGAGTTTTCCATTGCCAACGAAAAATATAAAGCCCCGGGCGAAGTTTTTTACGGAAACCGAAAAAATACCCGGAATGTTCTCATTACTCAGGCGCTGAAATATTTTAACGCACCCTATTTGTGGGGCGGGCGTTCACCGTTTGGCATCGACTGCAGCGGGTTTACCCAGGTCATTTACAAAATGATTGGCCTGCCTATTCCGCGCGATGCCAGCCAGCAGGTGAAAATGGGAACTGCCCTGAGTTTTGTGGATGAGGCCAAACCCGGCGACCTGGCTTTTTTCGACGATGAAGAAGGAAACATTGTGCACGTGGGCATCATTTGGAAACGCAACAAAATTATTCATGCTTCGGGCAAAGTGCGTATCGACAATGTCGATCAGTTTGGAATTTTTAACGTGGATTTGAAACGTTATACCCACAAAATGCGTGTAATGAAGAAAATAATCGATTCCGATGAAACAGATTGAACTGCTCATTTATATACTAATCCTCGTGGCTGTTTTATTCCTGATTGTTAAATACTGGAAAACCGGAAGAAGAGGTTGAAGAGTAGGGAGTTGCAGGTTGCATGTTGCAGGATTCTGGTTACAGGTGACAGGTTTCAGGTTTTACTTCCGGTTGTGGTTTCCAATCTTCATGATATTTCGGTTGGCAGGGATGTAAAAATGGAATGATATTCAATAAATGAGTGGTTAACCCCGATAGCTATCGGGGCGCTCGTCCTGCAAACCGATCCACCCGGTTAATTACTCACTTTTTTCAGTGTTTTCGAAATATACTTCCAGTATTTTTTATGAAATTTTGAACCTACTTTTCCGATTATTTCGTGGTAAGTCAGCGGTTCGTCGTCGGGGTGAAACTTTCGTTTCTCCTGGTTTTCATGCAGGGCGGGCACCTCGGGGTGAAACTGCACAGCAAATACATGCGGATAATGGATGTGGGCAAGTCCTTCCACAATTTTTCCGTCGGGCGATACGGCGGTTACTTCCAATCCTTTACCCAGCTTTTCGGCGGCCTGGTGGTGACTGCTGCAAACCAGCGGAGCAGAATTTTTGCCTGTTTTCACTTGTCGGGTAAAAAACGGGTGTTGGGTAAAATGTATCGTATGGAAATTGATGCCCATCAGTTGCCGGTCGTCCGAAAGGTTTTGCCAGTAATTGCGGTGCAGGTTTTCCTTTTCGGTTTGTAAAGTTGTTTCATCATTTGTGGCGTTGTAAATCTCAGAAGGAATATCCTGAATAAGTGTTCCGCCGGTGGCCACATTCATGGTTTGCATGCCCAGACAAAAGCCGGTGATAAAATATTGCGGATTTTCCTCCAGAAACGGAACGTAGTTTTCGTTTTGAAATCCTCCAAGCAAATGAAACAGGAAAGTGGTTTCGAAATAATGACGTTCGGCTTCGGTAACAACAGAAAGGGAATTTTTTTCTCCATAAACTGATGGAGGAATGTCTGCCCCTCCAAAAAAGAAAATTCCAACAGAATTCTGAAAAATGAATTTCAGATCACTCGAAATTGAATTTTGTTTAAATAATTGGTTTTCGTTCAAATCGCCCCTTATTTCATGTAACTTAAAATAATGCAATTCGCTTTTTTCAATAAACTTGCTGGTTTCTGTAAAATCGTAATCCTGATTTTCGTGGTAAACACCCACAAAATTTATTTTTCTTGGATTTATTTTAAACAACTTTTTATTTACCAGAAACTCGATTGTTTTGATGTTGGTAACTGTTGGGTTGGCCAGCAGAATATATTTTTTGCGGGTATCAAAATCTTCCCTGAAAAAATTCTGTGCGAAAAGAACTGTTGAAAAAAGCAACAGAATATTTATGAAAATAAGCTTCTTCATAATTAATGTTTTAATTTTCGGTTCAAATATAACATTTATGCAGGCTATGAATATTATGGTTGAGAAATAAAGAAAGGCCATGTAATATTTACCAGACCCGGCAAACTTATTACATTTGTAGAAATTAAATATTAATACCATGAAATTCAATTTTAAGACTTCTTACATTATTGCCATAGTAGCTGTTTTGGTGGTACTTTTACTTTTTGGCGGTCGAATGTTTTTTATTATCGATGCCGGTGAGCGTGGGGTGATTTTCCGTCCTTACACATCTGGTCTTGACACCGAAAATATTTATGGCGAAGGATTCCATATTATTGCACCGTGGAACAACTTGTATGTTTTTAACGTGAGGGAACAGCAACGCGATGAAATGATGGATGTGCTTGACAGGAATGGTTTGTCTATCAGTACAGATATAACCGTTCGGTTCAATCCTATCTACAATAGAATCGGAAATTTATATCAGCAATTCGGGATAAATTATATTAATGTTTTGGTAATTCCCGAGGTGAGGTCAACGGTCCGGCAGGTTGCAGGTCGTTACACCGCCGAAGAAATTTATTCAACCAAAAGATCGGAGGTTGAAATGGCCATTAAAGAAGAGACCCGGATGGTGCTGGGTGAAAATTTTATTGATATGAGGGCTTTGCTCATTCGTTCCATCAACCTTCCCGACCAAATAAAAGGTGCGATTGAAAGCAAATTGAAACAGGAGCAGGAGGCTCTTGCCTATGAATACAGGTTGAGAAGAGAAGAATCAGAGGCTGAACGCCGGCGTATTGAAGCAGAGGGGATTGCAAATTTCAACCGGATTATAAATGCCAGTTTAACCGATCAGATTTTGAAGCAGCGTGGTATTGAGGCCACCATAAGTCTGGCTGAATCGCCCAATTCTAAAGTGGTGGTTATTGGTGGCGGAAAGGAAGGATTACCGCTGATTTTAGGAGGGAACTAATTTTCCATAATATAGTGAATTGAGGCTGGTAAATATTGCCGGCCTTTTTTCTTTAATTTTTTTGCAAAATGAAGAAAATTACCAATCCTTTTGCCCGTGCAGCGAAAAACGATGCTTACAATTGTTTTGGCTGTTCTCCGGCCAACAAACATGGTTTGCACCTCCGGTTTTGGCTCGATGAGGAAGAATTGGTGGCTAAATGGCAACCCCAAAAAGAATATGAAGGCTGGGTAGGTGTGCTGCATGGAGGAATTCAGGCAACTTTAATGGATGAAGCGGCTGCCTGGCTGGTTTTTGTTACATTAAATACTTCGGGTGTAACTACTGCGTTAAATATGGTTTATACCAAACCGGTTTACATTTCAAAAGGTGAAATAACAACCCGTGCCAGACTGATTTCAACAGAAAAACATCTGGCTCGTATTGAATGTACATTGTTGGATGGGTCTGGAGAAATTTGCGCCAAAGCGGAAGTTACCTATTTTTGTTTTCCTGAAAAAATTGCCCGGGCAAAATACAATTACCCCGGCGCTGAGGCTTTTTTTTCCGAATAAAAAATGAAACCAAATTACCGGCGGGGATTGATGAAAATTATTTTACAGTGGATTTTTTCTTATAGTGTAAAGGTTAAACGTCATCTTCTTCGTCGAAGTCTTCATAGTTTGAAGAGTAATCGTCCAGGTCTTCATCTTCAAATTCGTCATAAATGGTAAGTCTTCGTTTTGAGCTTTTGTCTCTTTTGCCCAGGTGTTTTTTTTGTTTCCGCTCAAAGTTGTCAGCTTCGGCGAAATTTTTTTTGTTTACTTTCCGTTTCATTTTTTAAAGTTCATTCAAAAAAAAATCATTTTATCTCAAAAAGTTTTAAAATTACAGAGCCAAAATAAGAAAAAATACAAATACAAAAAAACAAATAAAATTCATTTTTGAATTGTTTTTTAAAACTGATGAATATTTTTACAAAAAACATGATTTTCAAGTTCAGATTAAAAGCAAAATACCTGTTGAAGAGAGGATTGGTCCTGCTTATTTTATTGCTTTTTGCTGGTAAACTTGCAGCTCAGCCAAACCGAAGAGTGCAAAAGTGGTTTGACGAAGCCCGGCAGATGGTTTCCCGGCAGGAATATTCCCAGGCAATTAATCGCTGCAACCAAATTTTGGAACGTGATTCCACATTTTTGGATGCCAGGTTGTTATTGGCAGATATTTTTCATGAAACAAAAAATACTACCGATGAGGTTTTTCATTTAAAAAAAGCCATTGAAAAAACTAATTTACCCCTTGTTACCTGGCGCCTCGGGTTGGCATTAATGTCTTTGGAAAATTATGCTGAGGCTTTGTCGTATTTTCAGAATTATATAAAAAATGAAAATATTAGTGCAGAACGCAGAAAGGAGGCGGAGCAAAAAATTAAAAGTTGTGTTTATGCTGTTGAAGCCATTAAAAATCCCGTTGATTTTCAGCCGGACAGACTTCCTGTTACTATAAACAGCCCTTCAGATGAATACTGGCCCAGCCTGAGTATCGATCAGCAAAAACTTGTATTTACGCGGTTAATTAAAAAGCCGGGGTATCAACCGCAAGAGGATTTTTATACTTCCGAATTTTTCAGCAATACCTGGCAAAAAGCAATTCCAATGGATGAAATTAACACGGCTGAAAATGAAGGAGCGCAAACGCTTTCGGCTGACGGGAATTTGTTGCTCTTTACTGCCTGCAACCGGCCAGGTGGTATGGGAAGCTGCGACATTTATTACTCTATCCGCAAAGACGGACGCTGGAGTAAAGCGCAAAATGCAGGAAAACCCTTAAATACTTCAAGTTGGGAGGCACAACCATCCATTTCTTCCGACGGAAGGTTTCTGTATTTTTCGGGCAACAGGCCGGGAGGAAAAGGGGAAAAAGATATTTGGCGGGCCGAACTACTGGAAATTGAACCGAATGGCCGGATAAAATGGGGAACTCCGGTAAACCTTGGCGACAGCATAAATACTCCCGGTAACGAAACTTCACCGTTTGTTCATGCGGGAAATAAGAACTTTTATTTTGCTTCCGATTACCATGTTGGATTGGGAGGGTTCGACCTTTTTGTGTCGGATATTCTGGGCGACTCAGTTTTTTCTTTTCCCCGGAATCTTGGTTATCCGATAAATACGGTGAACGATGAGCAGGGACTGCATATCAGCGCCGACGGCCTCACCGCATTTTTCTCTTCGGCCCGCGACAGTCTCACCGGGCTCGATATCTATTCTTTTGAATTGGATGAATCTGTCAGGCCACATCCTGCCACGTATGTAAAAGCTACTGTTGTTGATGTTGAAAACGGGAAACCTTTGGAAGCTGAGGTGGCACTGGTAAACCTGGGTGGTATTACAACAGAAACACGAATTGAAAATACAAATACAAGTGGCGAATTGCTGCTTTGCCTTCCTTCCGGAAACAATTACTCCTTTTCGGTTGCAAAAGAAGGCTATCTTTTTTATTCCAATACCTTCGATTTGAGAAATTCCCGCCAATTTTACAATCCTTATGAACTTGAAATTGCACTGACGCCGATTAAGGAAGGCGCCGAAATGAATTTGCACAATATTTATTTTGAAACTGATTCTTTCAGGATTTTACCTGAATCGGAACCGGAATTGCAAAAACTGGTGGTTTTTTTAGAAGAAAATCCAACGCTAAAGGTTGAAGTTCAGGGGCACACCGATGATACCGGCCTGGCCGACAAGAATCTGATGCTTTCCGAAAAACGTGCCCGGTCGGTGGTTGAATACCTGGTTTCAAATCAAATTAATAAAAACCGGCTCACCTGGGCAGGCTTTGGCGAAAACCGCCCGGTTTCCGAAAACGACACGCCCGAAGGCCGCCAGATGAACCGGCGTACAACCATTAAAATATTAAACAATTAGTTTTCTATTTATTTCTGACTTTTTGCACTTCCTCCACCGTCACTTCGCTGGCGTTGTTGCCAAAACTCTGCCTGATATAAGTCAGTACATCAGCAATTTGTTTGTCGTTGAGGTGGGAGTGTGGCGGCATAATGCTGTTGTAAGTTTCACCGTTCACTTCAATTTTGCCACTCATGCCATTGAGCGTAAGTTCAATCAACCTTTCCTTGTCACCGTTAACCCAATCGGTTTGAATAAGAGGCGGGTGCATTCCCGGAACTCCAGATCCGTCGGCCATGTGGCAGGCCAGGCAAACCGAATCGTAAACCTTTTTGCCTGGATGATTGGCCATTTCAGCAGATTTTTCTGTGCCTGCCGGAGCTTGAGTTTGTGTTTGCTGTTGGGAGTTTTGATTACGTCCGGCGCAGGCACTGAGTAAAAATGCCAGCAGTAAAAAGAGGATTCCGTTAATTCTCATGATTCTTTCGCGTTATTTTTTGGTTTTTATTATGAATGAATTATTCTCCAGATTTTTCCCTTGTTGCTGTCCACAACATACAATGAACCATCGGGTCCCTGCGCCAGTCCGCACGGACGGTATTCGGCATCGCGGGTACTGCTTATGGTTTCAATGCCTGCAAAGCCATCGGCAAAAATTTCCCAGTCACCCGAGGGGTATGCACCTTCAAACGGCACAAATACCACAAAATAACCCGACTGCGGCTCGGGCGCCCGGTTCCACGATCCGTGAAAAGCAATGAACGCCCCGTTGCGGTATTTTTCAGGAAACATTTCACCAGAATAAAACAGCAAATCGTTTGGTCCAATGTGACCTGGAAAAGCCATAATCGGGTCCATTTTATTCTCGCAACGTTCCACCATTTCTCCATCACCGCCATATTCCGGCGCCAAAACCTTTTTTTCCCGGAACTGGTCGTAATAGCAATAAGGCCAGCCAAAATCGGCTCCTTCGGTAACCAGGAAAAATTCCTCTGCAGGAAGTTCAGCATTTTGTTTGTCATCGAATATCTCGGGGAAAAACTGGCTTAGCTGGTCGCGACCATGCTGCACTACATACAGTTCGTTCACTTGTTTGTTCCAGCTATTGGCCACTGCATGGCGTATTCCAGTAGCATAACGTTCACCATCTGTTAGTTGATCCTGATTCAAAACATCGTCCTTAAATTTCCAGATTCCGCCAGCGTATTCCAGTATCGGGCACGGGTCCATGCCAGGAGAACCTTTGGTTCGCATTTGTTCCATGCAGGCATTGGCCGGAGCGCCCACTGTAACATACATATTTCCCTGTCCGTCAAATTCCATGGGTTTGGCTTCATGTTGCCTTTCCTGTGGAAAACCGCGGGCAATCATTTCCCAGTTATTTCCGGGCAATAGTTCACCGGATTGCAAAGGATAACGGACTACTGCCGTATCGGAACCAAAATAAAGGTATCCTTTATGCAATTTAATTCCTGTTCCGGTGTGTTCCCCTGCATATTCAATTACATCGGCACGGCCATCTCCCGTTGTGTCGCGCAAACAGGCAATGCCTTTGTTTTCATCGTGATCCCTGAGCGAAACATAAATGTCGCCGTTATCATTTAAGGCAATGTGTCTTCCGCGGCCAATTTCATCTGCAACAACCAGGGCCGAAAATCCTTCAGGCAATGTAATTCCACCATTATCGGCATCAGCGGTAAGTTTTACTGTATCGGTTTTTTTCTGCTGGCTGCATGAAAATGCTGCAAGTACTATAAACAGAACAAACAAATGTTTCATAAATCTCGTTTTTATTGTTCAGTCAATTGAACGAATATCTTTTTGAAAAGTTCAGTTAAATTTTTAAAAGTTTGTTTTGAGTGGCATTGTACCAAACACTTTTTATTTTTGTTGTCAATTCAATAAAAAATGAATAGTTATTTAAAAATAAACCATCAGTCCGAGGTTCCAAAATACAAACAAGTGGTTGAATTGATAATTTCCGATATTGAGTCGGGAATTTTCAAACAAGGCCAGCGAATTCCTTCCATAAACGAAACCAGCGAAGAATTGCTGCTGTCGCGCGATACGGTTGAAAAAGCCTATGTTTTTCTGCGGAAAGCTGGTATTCTTTCATCGGTGAGGGGGAAAGGATATTATGTAAGCCAGGTAAATGTTCAAAAGCAGATTAAAGTAGCGCTCATTTTTAACAAGCTCAGCAACTATAAGCGAAGCTTGTATTACTCTTTTATTGAAACCCTTGGCAGTAAGGCGATAACAGATGTCTTTATTTACAACTACGATTTGCAGCAGTTTAAAAACATTATAGAAAACCACCTTTCAAAATACGATTACTTTGTTATTCTTCCGCATTTTAAAGATGAACATGCCGATGTGGCGAGTTTCATTCGCACAATTCCGAAAAAGAAGGTGTTAATTGTCGATCGCAATCTGGAAAGTCTGAATGATTACCCGATTGTTTTTCAGGAATATGAAAAAGATATCCAGTCGGCGCTTGCTGAAGGTACCGGGTTGATTCGAAAATACCGGAAAATCAACCTTGTTTTTCCGGTTGATCAATACTATTCAAAATATATTATCAGGGGATTTCAGATTTTTTGCCAGGTGAACGGGTTTGAATTTTCTGTTATTGACAAACTTACCTGCGAAGATGTTAAAAAAGGGGAAGCTTATGTAATCATTTCCGATGATGATTTGTACCGTTTTATTAAAATATGCCGAACGGAAAAATGGGATCTGGGAAAAGATGTGGGCGTGGTTTCTTACAATGAAAACCCGGTAAAGGAAATTCTGGAAAACGGAATAACTACCATTTCAACCAATCACGATGAAATTGGACGGATAGCAGCAGAAATGATTTTGACCGGCAATTTCAGGCGGATTAAAAGTCCGTTTGTTTTTATAAAGCGGAGTTCACTGTAATTTTCCATGTAGCAAGACCCTTGTTATTAGTGGTCTTTTTATTGTTGCTTTTTTCTTTCTATTTCGTTGCGCCTCATGGGCATCACATCAATAGTGGCATATAATTTTTCCAATGGCAGTAATTCATTTTGCCGCAGTTTTACTCCACCATCAAGGCCCAGCAAAACAACTTCAAACCCAGCGTTGGTTTTTTTATACTCATTATATAAACGCGAAGATTTTTTTTTGTTATCGCCGTTCAATCCGGTTTTGTATTCTCCGGGAAATATTTGGTATATAATTAATTTTCGCTCTTTTAAACCGTTTAAATCCTTGCTGAATTCTTCTAATTGAGACTGAAAAGTAGAGTTATTTTCGTCGTCAGTTAGTATTAAAATCAGCCTGTTTTCCCATTTGTGTTTCGACAAATCCTGAGCAGAGCCGAATAGAACGGTAAATAAAGTTACAGCCAACAATAATGTTTTCATATTATTCATTTTACAATTCTTTTTTAATTATTTACATGTGAGCAATTAAAAGGGGCATAATGTTCATTTGCTGATCATATTAAAGTTCTATTCCTTTTTTAAAAAACCATGGATTGAATTTGCCGGAAACAAAAAAATTTCTGATAGTTTTGTTTTCAAATCTAAAAACCGGCAAAAATGAAAAAACTGATTACTGTTGCTGTATTTGCCCTGATTTTTGCAGGGCTTACTCATGGACAAAACAAAAATCAACCCAATGTTTTGTTCATTGCGGTTGACGACCTGCGGCCCGAGTTGGGTTGCTACGGACAATCGCACATTCACTCCCCCCACATCGACAAACTGGCCGAAACGGGCCTTGTTTTCAACCGGGCTTATTGCAACATTCCCGTTTGCGGGGCTTCAAGGGCAAGTATTTTGTCGGGAATCAGGCCAAACCGAACCCGGTTTCTGGATTACAGTTGCCGGCAGGATGAAGACGTTCCAGGGGTGGTCAGTCTGCCCATGCACTTTAAAAACAACGGGTACACAACTGTTTCATTGGGAAAAATTTACCATCATCAAAACGACGGCAAAGGAAGCTGGAGCGAAACACCCTGGTTTCCGGAGGGCGACTGGCAGGGTTGGCAGGCCTATGTTATGCCTGAGTCGCACAAGCAAATCGAGCCACGCCCGAACGGAAACGGAATTAACGGCTCGTCGTTTGAATGGGCCGATGCGCCTGACCATATTTACCCCGATGGAATGATTGCCGATGAAGCGGTGCGCAGGATGCGGCAGTTCAGGAATTCAGGCGAACCTTTTTTTCTTGCTGTAGGATTCCTGAAACCACACTTGCCTTTTAATGCTCCGAAAAAATACTGGGATTTGTATGATTTTGATGAGATACAACTTCCTGATAATATGAAAAAACCCGACGGTGCGCCTGATGAGAGTATGCACAATTTTGGCGAATTGCGAAACTACACCGATGTACCTGACCAGGGACCGCTTGATGAAGAATTTATGCGAAAACTGATTCACGGGTATTACGCCTGCGTAAGTTATACCGATGCACAAATCGGTAAAGTGCTGAATGAACTGGAACGGTTGGGTTTGGCCGAAAACACCATTGTGATTTTGTGGGGCGACCACGGCTGGCATTTGGGCGAGCATGACCTGTGGTGTAAACACTGCAACTTTGAAAAAGTGCTGCACACACCACTTATTTTGCGGGCGCCGGGCAAAAAACAAAACCTGAAAACCGATGCCCTGGTTGAATTTGTGGATATTTATCCTTCGCTGGTAGAGTTGGCAGGACTGGAAAAACCTTTCCATTTGCAGGGGAAAAGTTTTGTTCAGCTGGCCGAAAATCCGAACCAACCATGGAAAGAAGAAGTCTTTTGCCGCTGGATTAGAGGTGAAACAGTAGTCACAAAAACACATACTTACACCGAATGGTTCAGCGATCAAACCGGAAAAGTAACAGCACGGATGATGTATAATCTGGCAGACGACCCGGAAGAAACCATAAATATTTCGGAAAAACCGGAGAATAAAAAGCTGGTAGAAGAACTTTCGGAAAAACTCAAAAAGCATATTGAGGAACGGGATGGGTTGGTCATTCCATAAAATAATCATCCAATGGTCAAATTTTTAAAGCTGTCATTTCGAATCCGCCGGCTGGCGGATTCGAAATGACAGCTTTAAAAGCAGACCCTGAAACAAGTTCAGGGTGACGTACTTTAATAAAAATGCGAATTAACTTAGAACGTCATGCCGAACTTGTTTCGTCATCTCTGTCATTTTCTCATTATGCCCAATAAAATTGGGAGAGCATTCGAAATGACAGCTTTGAGTTGACTTAACACCGGTATTTTTTAAAAGTTATCCGGTGATTTTCATTCTGAAATCAACGTTTATTCCTCAGCCGGCTTCAAATGTTTGTTGAGGAAAGTTATCATGGCCCGGTAAAAGTCGAACCGGTTTTCCTCATTGCCAAATCCATGACCTTCGTTATCTTTTACCATATATTCCACGTCAATACCGCGGGCTTTTAAGGCATCTACGATTTGGTCTGATTCTGCTTTGTTGACCCTCGGATCGTTGGCGCCCTGGGCCACAAAAAGCGGAGCCTGTATCTTGTCCACATGGAATACAGGAGATACTTCAGCCAGTAACAGGCTGTCGGCTTCCGGGTTTCCAACCATTTCGTAAAGCATGTCAAGCATGGGTTTCCAGTAGGGTGGTATGGTGTTCATAAAAGTGAAGAGGTTTGAAACGCCTACATAATCCACTCCTGCGGCATACAAATCCGGAGTTAGGGTGAGGCCGGCGAGTGTTGCATATCCACCGTAACTGCCGCCGTAAATGGCAACTCGGTCAGGATCGGCAATGCCTTGATCAATCAGCCATTTCACTCCATCCGTTATATCATCCTGCATGGTACGTCCCCATTGTTTGAATGACGATTCCCAGAATTCTTTTCCAAAACCGGTGGAACCGCGGAAATTCATTTGCAGCACGGCATACCCGTTATTGGCCAGGAACTGAACTTCAGGATTGAATCCCCAGTAATCGCGGGCCCACGGACCGCCATGTGGATTCACCACCACTGGCAGGTTTTTGGGTTCATATCCCAGCGGCAATGTCAGATATCCCTGAATAGTCAGTCCATCGCGGGAAGTATAGGAAATGGGTTGCATTTCGCACAGGTGTTCTTCGTTGAGCCAGGGGCTTAATTCAGCCAGTTTGGTCAACTCTTTGGTGCTTTTATCATAAAAATAGTAAGCGCCCCTGGTACGGTCGCTGTAAGTGCGAATCATAAACTTGTCTTCGGCTTTGTTGTGGCTTCCAACTGAAACTTCGTATCCGGGAAGTTTGGCATCCAATTCCTTTTGCATAGATTCTGCATTGGCATCAAAAAAATGCATGGTATCTTTATCAGTTGTCCAGGAAACTGCAAGCAGCTTTTTGTCTTTCCGTGAGTAATTAAGACCATCAATATCTGCCTCATTCGTTTCAAACAGCACTTCGGTTTCATTACCATTTGCCACATCAAATTTCACCAGAGCAGTTTTGTCGCGTCCCAGGTTCGAGAATGCATAAACCATTTGATTGTCGAACGTAAAAATGACCGGCGAAACGGTTTCTTTAAAGCTGGTGGTAAGCACCGGCCTGAAATCCTCTTCTTCTGTGTCGCGATAAAGAATCGTGTTGTTTACTCCATCTGAAGTGATGGCTAATCTGAGTTTGCCATCGTGGTCGGTCATCCAACCCATTATATTCCCCGGATTCTCGGCCAGCATGGTCATTTCACCAGTGAGCACATTCAGCCGGTAAGGGTCAAAAACAGTGGCATCGCGTTTATTCAGTCCAACAATCACTTCGTCTTCATCTTCTTTCAAATCATCGATAAAAGTTGTGCGCACTTTCTCGAAAACCGTTAGCCCTATTAAATCACTTCCATCGGCATTTACGCCATATAAATGAAAGTTTTCATCTCCACCGGTATCTTTCAGGAACAAAATCCGGTTGTCGCCTTTCCACAGGTAACCGGCGATGTCGCGTTCGGTTTCCGACGTGATACGAACAGCTGAATCAGCGCCGGTTTTTTGAACAAACACATTCAGCCTGCTTTCCCAGGGTGCCAGGTAGGAAAAATACTCTCCGTTGGGCGAAAGCTGAAATGCGGTTTTTTCCGGATTGCGGAAGAAATCTTCCATTGGAATTTGGGGAGCCTTTTGTGGTTCTTGTTTGCAGGCAAAAAGAATAACCATAATTGCCATAAATTTGAATATCTGTTTCATTTTTAAATAATTTAGTTTGAACGACAAGTTCCGAAAAAAATCTTTCTGATACAGTTATTTAGTCAATAAAATAATCGCGGCATTACAATTTTTTGAAAATTCGATAAAATTCATTCAGAGTTCAAATCAGAGAGAAAATTTTTAGGGAAATTCCAACTCTTTGGTTTGCTCTCTTTGTTTTTATTTAAGCATTGAAATTGAGAAAGATAACCAGAAAGAAAAAGGTTTTTCGGGAAATTTTGTTTGACGAGCTGAATTGTTGTTTGTAATATTCATTTTTCAAATGAAATATATTTGGCTGGGAACAAAATAAGTAGTTTAAAGACAAATTATGGAAACAAATTTTCTGACTGAACTTCTTTTGCCGGTTTCGCTTGCCATTATTATGTTTGGAATGGGATTGTCACTAAGTCCTGTTGATTTTAAGCGTGTTGCCGTTTATCCCAAAGCTGCAACCCTGGGCATACTTAACCAGATTGTAATTCTGCCGCTGGTGGGATTTGTCCTGCTCATGCTTATTCCCATGCGCACACCCGAACTTGCTGTGGGAATTATGATTCTGGCTGCCTGCCCCGGCGGTCCGACCTCCAATCTGATCAGTCACATTTCAAAGGGCGATACGGCTTTGTCCATTACCCTTACCGCCATTTCGAGCCTGATTGTTGTTATTACCATCCCGCTGATTGTGAATTTTTCGCTGCGTTATTTTATGCAGCACAATGAATATGTTCCGCTTCCGGTTTTCGATACCATAATTAAAGTAATTATTATAACCCTCATTCCGGTTGTAATCGGAATGGTTACTAAAGCAAAGCTTCCCCGGTTTTCAATACGCATGGAGAGGCCAGTAAAAATAATGTCGGGCATTTTGCTTTTTGTAATAATTATTGCCGCCATTTTAAACGACAGGGAAAACTTTCTTGGATTTTTTGCACAGGCCGGCCCGGTTGCCCTGGCGTTGAATTTGGCCATGCTTGCAGTGGGTTTCTTTACCGCAAAACTTGCCAGGCTCAAGGTATCGCAAAGAATAACCATTTCTGTTGAGTCGGGCATTCAAAACGGAACGCTGGGAATTGCCATTGCTGCCACCCTGCTGAAAAATCCCACCATGACCATTTCTCCGGCCGTTTACAGTCTTATCATGTTTATGACAGCCGGAATAATTATTGCCTGGGCAAACCTGAAAATGAAAGAGTTGAAGCCGACTGGAAGTAATTTCCAGGCATAAACTCATTCAACCTTTTTCGCCTTGTGTTCTCCGTTTTGAAGAAGTGTTAAACCAGTTACATCGCCATTATCATCCAAATGGAAAATGAATTCTGCATTGACCATTTTCGAGAAAAACCGGTGTTGTTCCGAAGCGAAAATTTCACTCTTCATTTGCCCGGTGGCCTGCACAAAAACGCATTTGCCTTCACGGGTAACGGTGAGAATAAATTCCGGCATCAGTTCATATTTGCCCAGGTATTTGTCGAGCAATTCATCGGGCAATTCCACTTCTTGCTTCACTTCAACCGGTTTGTCGGTTTTTTTCAGGTTCAGCGGCAAATAACCGGTACCGCTGGCCGTGAGCGAAACCACTTCGCCCTGAGCATTTCTCTTAAAAATAAATTCGTTGAAACTGTTTTTCATGAAAAACCGATCTTTCTCAAATGGCAGGAGTTTCTCCCTGTTTCCTGACGGATAGACATAAAACAGGCTGTCGTTTTCAACCAGAAGCGTTCTTGTTTCTTCCTCGTCCGATTCGTAAACGCCCACATAATCTTCCAGCGTTTTTTTATTCATTTCAATTTCATTCCGGTCGAAAGGTTTTTCAATGGCAGCGGCAGCCAGTTTAAATGCTGTACTTTGGGGTGGCATAGCGTAGCAGTTTGAAAATACAGCTACAAATACTTTTTCTTCCGGCAACCAAAGCGAAGCCGTTAAGTAGCCGTGAATTCCGCCTCCGTGCTCAATCATGGGCGAACCCTGGATGTTGCCCAGAAACCATCCGTAACCGTATCCGGTGGGTTTGCCGTTGTTCAACTTGAAAGAAGAGTGGGCTTTCAACCGGTTTTCGTGGCTGATTACCTTGTCGTTCATTACCGCGGTGTACCATGTAAAAAGGTCGTCCACCGTTGACAAAAGTGAACCGGCAGCATAAGGTTGGGTCATGCTTAAAAATTCTGCATTTACAAATTCGCCGTTTTTTTTCATGTAACCTGCAGCACGGTTTTTTATCACCCGTGAAGGATTTCCATAAGATGAATTTTGCATATCAAGCGGCTCAAAAAAAGTATCTTTAAGATATTCTTCGTAGGTTTTTCCAGAAGCTTTTTCAATGATGTAACCCAGCATAAAATAGGCTGAGTTGTTATACAGAAACTTTTCCCCCGGTGCAAAATCCATGGGCTGGTTTTTGAAAAAATCAATCATTTCAACAGGAGTAAAATCTTTTTTGCGCATTTCGGCATCCCATTCTTTCATGCTGGTGTAGCTTTTTATTCCTGAAGTGTGGGTTAGCAAGTGTTCAATGGTAATGGTGTGGCCGTGAGTGGGATAATCTTTAATGAATTTTGTGATGTCATCCTGAAGCGAAAGTTTACCTTCTTCTTCCAGTTTCAGAATGGCTGATGCAGTAAACTGTTTGGTGATGGAACCGATGCGGAAAATGTGTTCCGGTTTCAGTTTTACGTCCAGTTCCAAATTGGCATAACCAAAAGCCTTGCGATAAATCACCTGGTTGTTTTTGGCCACCAGCACAGTAAACCCCGGACTATTTTCAAAGTTTTGTTCACTTAAAATTTTATCGAACTGTTTTTCAGGGTTTTGGCTAAACGTTTTATTTGAAAGGCCAGTGACTATTAAAATAACTAAAATAAAAAAGTTTAAGCTTTTCATGTCATACGATTTTTTTAGTTTACATACCAGTAACAGAATTCATTTTATTCAATTAGACATTGTTTTTATGAATTAAGTTACAGAGGAATTATATTTTTTAAATAAAAGTTTTACAGAAAACATTACCAGCAGAAAATTTCACCACCATCATTGTATTATGACTTTTCGGGTCAAAT
>NZ_JAWLCI010000017.1:0-68694 GCF_041687215.1 Mariniphaga sp. | reverse complement strand
AGCGTAAAAAGGGTGACTTATTTTGAAAGTCGCCCTTTTTTGATCTGGTCATTTTTATCGGGTGTAATTTTTTTTATTTTTACCCGCCTTAAAAAAATCTATTACTTAAATAATTAAAAATGAATGAACCAAAATTGACCTTGAGAGATTCGAAAAGCATGCGCTGGACGATGCTCGTTATCCTGTCGTTTACCATGTTTGCGGGATACCTTTTTACCGAAGTAATTTCACCTTTAAAGCCAATCCTTGAACGGGTTTATGGTTGGAACAGTGCCGATTATGGCATGGTTACCAGCGCCTATGGGTGGTTTAACGTATTTTTTGTAATGCTCATCCTGGTTGGCGTATTGCTCGACCGTTTTGGAATCCGTTTCAGTACAATCACATCTGTTTTGATAATGATTATTGGCGGAACGATTAAATGGGCAGCTTTTCAGGGATTGTTTCCAATCGACGAGGTAATTTTCGGACTGAATTCCCAGGTGTTTTTTGCCGCATTTGGATATGCATTGTTTGGAGTTGGGGTGGAGTATGCCGGAATAACTGTTTCCAAATCGGTGGTAAAATGGTTTAAAGGAAAGGAATTGGCACTGGCAATGGGAATGCAGGTAGCCATTGCGCGACTGGGATCGTTTGCCCCTCTGGCATTTGGAGCTGCCCTGGCAACCAAATACAGTGTTCCGCTTTATATTTTAATTGCCTTAGTTTTTCTTATTATCGGGTTAATTGGCTTTGTTTATTACAATGTAAAGGATAAACAACTCGACTTGCAAATTAAGTTGAATCTAACCTCAGAAGAGGATAAATTCAGGTTAAGGGATTTTGGTATTATTATTAATAACCGGGGCTTTTGGTATATTGCCTTATTATGTGTACTTTTTTATTCTGCCGTTTTTCCGTTTTACAAATATGGTCCCGACCTAATGGTGAATAAATTTGGCGTGAGTGAAAACTGGGCTGGTCTTCTTCCAAGCCTTGTGCCTTTTGGAACCATGCTTTTGACACCATTTTTCGGCAGTATTTATGACCGAAAAGGGAAAGGTGCTTCCATTATGATTTTGGGTGCAATTTTGCTCATATTTGTCCACTTTATTTTCTATCTGCCGTTTATTACAAGTGTAGTGGCGGCATTTTTTAATGTATTAATTTTAGGCATAGCATTTTCGCTGGTTCCCTCTGCCATGTGGCCTTCGGTTCCGAAAATTATTCCCGACAAACAACTTGGCAGTGCGTATGCATTAATTTTCTGGGTGCAGAATTTCGGGTTGTGGGGAATTCCTCTGGCCGTTGGTATTGTACTCGACAGAACTAATCCCGGTGTTGCTGCAGCAAAGGCAGCCGGACAGGACGTGACTTACAATTACCAGACTACCTGGCTGATTTTTGTTGCATTAACCGTTCTGGCACTCATTGTTTCCCTGCTTTTAAAAAGGGAAGATAAAAAGAAAGGATACGGACTCGAATTACCAAATATAAAACAATAGTACTATGGCAAACATAAAAGACATTCAACCCACCGAAGTGTGGAGTATTTTCGACCAGATGCTGGCCATTCCGCGCCCATCGCGTCACGAAGAAAGGATTCAGGACTGGGCAGTGAATTTTGGGAAAAGCCTTGGGCTTGAAACGCTGAAAGATGAAGCCGGAAATGTAATCATTCGCAAACCGGCCACCTCCGGAATGGAAAACCGTAAAGGTGTGATTTTGCAGGGCCACCTCGACATGGTTCCGCAGAAAAACAGCGATAAAAAACACGATTTTGCAGCCGACCCCATCGAAGCTTTTGTGGATGGTGACTGGGTTACTGCAAACGGTACCACGCTGGGCGCCGACAATGGCATCGGCGTTTCTTCGGCGCTGGCAGTGCTGGCATCGAAAAACCTGAAACACGGTCCGGTTGAGGTGTTGCTTACTGCCACCGAAGAAACCGGAATGGATGGCGCCAATGGCATAAAAGCCGGTGTTTTGCAGGGCGATATTTTAATAAACACCGACTCGGAAGACGAAGGTGAGTTGTATGTGGGTTGTGCCGGCGGCGAAGATGTAAATGTTCTTTTTAATTATGAAGAAGAAGAAATTCCTGCCGGTTTTATGGCTTTCAATCTGAATGTTACCGGCATGAAAGGCGGCCACTCGGGAATTGACATTCCGCTGCAGCGGGGAAATGCCATCAAGGTTTTCTTCCGAATTTTACATGTAGCACAGGAAAAACTGGGTGCGCGACTGGTTGCCATCGATGGAGGCAGTCTGCGTAATGCCATTCCGCGTGAAGCTTTTGGCACTGTTGCCGTAAGCGAAGCCAGTACCGGCGATTTTGTTGCATTGGTGGACGAATTGATGGAGACCATAAAAAAGGAACTTTCAGCCACTGAACCTAATTTGAAAGTGGAGGTGAAAGAGGCCGACCTGCCTTCCGCAATTATGGATGAAAAAACGCAGAAAAATCTCACACTTGCCGTGGTTGCCTGTCCAAACGGTGTTATTCGCATGAGCGATAGCATGGAAGGCCTGGTGGAAACCTCTACTAACCTGGCCATTGTAAAATCCGATGCCAAAGCAAAAACAATTAGCGCCGCCTGCCTGATGCGCAGTTCAGTTGATTCTGCCAAAGAAGAATTGAGTGCGCGAATTAAGGCAGTATTTGAACTGGCCGGCGCTCTGGTTTCCTTTTCAGGCAAATACCCCGGCTGGAAACCCAATATGGATTCGCCCATCCTGAAAACCATGCAGGAAGTGTATAACAAAAAATTTGGTAAGATTCCCGAAATCAAAGCCATTCATGCCGGACTTGAATGTGGTATCCTGGGTGGAAAATATCCGCACTGGGACATGATTTCTTTTGGCCCGACTATCCGTTTTCCACACTCGCCCGACGAAAAAGTGAACATTGGAACTGTACAAAAATTCTGGGATTTTCTGGTGGCAACACTGGAAAATATTCCGGCGAAATAGGAGAATTGTAGTTTTTTACTGCACAATATTTGAAGTGATAGTATGGCTCAAAGTCATACTATCACTTTTTTATCAAACTTGTTCTTCGTCCTTTTCTGAATCCAATAATTTTCTAAACGAAATTTATCAAGATTAATCTGATCCAATCATAAGATTTATAAATTCCAGACTTCCTGATGGTAATTTGTCTGTCTATTATTCCTTTGACATTATTGCTGCAAAAGTTTTAAAAGGCCGAACCCAGTGTGAATTTAAAGTGCAAAAAAAATTGAAATATTCAAATAGTTAGATATCTGTTAACGATGTGTAAACGACAAACCTGCATTTCATCTTTTGCCTAAATTTTGTTTTCTTTAGCTTTTCAATTTTGAAAATTTTATGAGCCAAAAATCGTGTGTGATTTTCTGCCGTTGCGGGGCAAATGTAATTTCCAATAAAAAGCTGGATGAAATTGCTAATGGGTTGAAAAATTTGGATGTTCATGTATTTGAACTACAGGATTTATGCGCGTTTTCGGTCAACGAAAAAGATGTTCTAAATGCCATTGGAACTGAATTTCAGCAAAAAATAGTTATCGCCTGTTATCCGCGTGCAGTGAAAAATATGCTGAAACAGGGTGGTGTCGATTTCGGACAGTTCGAAGTGCTGAATTTCAGGGAACTGTCATCGAATGAAATTTTCATCAAACTACGGGATGAATATCAGATTGCAGAGGGAAAGGCACTTTATCAGGAGCAAATGACTTCGCTGGAAGTTCCGGCCTGGTTTCCGGTAATCGACGAATCGCTTTGTACGCTTTGCGGAAAATGTGCCCGGTTTTGCTTGTTTGGTGTTTACACGTTCGATAAAAAAAGTCTGAAGGTGGTTAATCCGCTGGCATGCAAGGATAAATGCCCGGCGTGTGGTCGCACCTGTCCTACATCCGCAATCATGTTTCCACGGCTTGATGAAAATACTGTGCTGGCAGGAGATGAACCGGGGAATAAAAAAATGACGGTGGACAAAGGAAGTTTGCTGATGACGCTGGATGCCCGCAATCAAAACCGCCGAAACATTTTCAGACAGGGAGTTGTTGAACAGGCAGAAGAGGAACGCCGCAAAGCGCTGGAAGAACTAAAAGCCACGCTGGGCAAAAAGAATTAGAATGCTGAAACGAATTATACAAAATACCGACAAACGTTGCCTTTGGAAAATGGTTTACAACCTGGGCGTGAAAGGAACGCTCAGTTTTAACCGGTTTCAGCGGCGGTTGAAGAGGGGCGAATTTTTTCCGGCGTTTCATTTTATTTCGGTAACCGACGATTGTAATCTGCATTGTCAGGGCTGTTGGGTAACTGGTAAAAAGAAAAACCACCGGCTTTCTCCCAAACAGCTCAACCAGATTATTACAGAAACTAAAGCAAAAGGATCTTATTTTTTTGGAATTCTGGGAGGCGAACCGCTTTTGTATAAGTCGCTTTTCGATGTTTTCCGAGAACATTCCGATTGTTATTTTCAACTGTTTACCAACGGAACTTTGCTTAACCCGTCGGTTGCAGAAGATTTACGTAAGGTTGCCAATGTAACTCCGCTTATCAGTTTTGAAGGCGACGAACAGATTGCCGATGTTCGCCGTGGAGGAAGAAATGTGTACCAACGTACCTGGGAAGCCGTTGAAAATGCAACCTCTGCCGGATTGTTTACCGGCGTGGCCATGAGTGTTTGCAAATCGAACCTGGAACTGGCGCTTTCGCCTGATTTTATTAACAGCCTGATTCAAAAAAATGTGGCCTATCTTTGGTATTACATTTACCGGCCTGTTGGAGAAAATCCGTCGGTTGAGCTGGCGTTGAGTAAAGAAGAAATTCAGCAGTTGCGGCAGTTCATGGTAGATGCCCGGTCAGAATTTGATATTGCCATAATTGATGCCTACTGGGATGAAAACGGAAACGGTTTGTGCCCGGCAGCCTCGGGTCTCAGTCATCATATAAATGCAGCGGGGTTTGTGGAACCTTGCCCGGTTATTCAGTTTGCCACCGACAAAGCCGGCGAAAAGCCTTTGGATGAATTGTACAGGAATTCAGTTTTTTTAAAGGAATTAAAACAGGAAATACCTCGCAAAACATCGGGGTGCATAATTATGGAAGATCCGGCGTGGGTAGTTGAAATGGCTGAAAAACAAGGCGCTACCGATACCTCGGGGAGGGGAAACGAAGCAGAACGCTTGAGAAATATGCCAAAGGTGCCCAGTCACGGTTCAGGAATTCCTGTTCCTGAAAAAAGCTGGGTTTACCGGTTTGCCAAGAAGAAAGCCTTTTTTGGATTAGGCGCTTACGGTTAGAATTTGAATATGATTGAAGTAAACCGCATATTAAAAGTACCCCTGCAATCCGGAATCAGAAATGATTTACGGAAACAGGTTCGTTTGTATGTTTCCGCAAACCGGATTTCACCTCCTTCAAACCTTGAAACTCTTGAAAAAAGTGCCATTAATATTTTAAACAGTGCCGGTTTAAATGGAGAATTACTTGATTTTACCATGGTTTTGCTTGGAAATGAAATCTGGCGCGAAACAGTTATGGCCACACCATTTCACCGGCGGTTGCTTCTTTTGCCACAGTGCCTGCGTAACGACAGCCAGTGCCAGGGTGTTTTTGATGAACTTGGTCTGATATGTTCCGGTTGCCAGGGTTGCCTAATCGATTCTATTTTAAACAGGGCCGAAAAACTTGGATATACCACACTTGTGGCTGAAGGTACCACAGTTGCTATTGGTTTGGTTGAGGAAGGCGCCATTGATGCGGTTATCGGCGTGAGTTGCATGTCGGTTTTGCAACGGTCATTCGAACCGGTTACGCGTGCTGCAGTTCCCGCCATCGGAATTCCGTTGCTAGGTGATGGTTGCTCCAATACCGCCCTGGATTATCATTGGCTTTTTGAGGAAATGGAAAACTTTAACGGATTGAGCGAGCACACTCCGCTTTCCGTTTCTTTGCTGAAAAACCAGGTGGCTGACTATTTTCAACCTCCGGTTTTAAATTCATGTTTTAATGCCGAAAATGAAACCGAAAAACTGGCGCTGAAAATGATGGGAATGGGCGGCCAGCGCATTCGTCCTCTTTTATCTGTTTTAGCCTACCAGTCATATTCGAATGAAATTTCTGAAAACATACAGCAAAATCTCGCTTTGATAATTGAATGCTTTCACAAGGCTTCGCTTATTCATGATGATATTGAAGATGATGAGGAAACCCGCTACGGACAACCTGTTTTGCACCGGTCCAGCGGTATTCCCACCGCAATTAATGTGGGAGATTATCTCATAGGAAAAGGTTACCGGATGCTGGCTCAAACAGGTTTAAAAGCCGAAGTTTTGGCCGAATGCCTGACTGTTGTTGCTGAATCGCACGTGAAACTGGCTGAAGGACAGGGTGCCGATATTTTACTGAATTCGCAGATAACTGAAAAAACAGTGGGCGATGTGCTTCAGATTTTCCGGTTAAAAACCGGTGAAGCTGTAAAAGTAGCACTTCTAACCGGTGCCATTGCAGGTGAAGCACCGCAAACTGATCTTGAATCACTCCGGAAATTTTCAGAATATTTTGGAATTGCTTACCAGATTCGCGACGATTTAAACGAGTTCCGTGAAGAAAATTATTCAGGAAATCTTTTTGATTATCCCTTTTTGCTTGCCCTGTTACAGGAGAAAATGAATGCAGTGGACCATGAATTTCCGCGTATTCTGAGCGAAAATAATCTTATGCTTTTCCGGAGAAATATTGAAAAATTTGATATTGAGAATCAGACAGATCATTTTCTGTTGAAGTATGTGAATAAATGTTATGCGGAACTGGACAATCTTCAGAACCAAAAAATGAGGCTGGGATTGTACAGTGTAATGGGGAAGGTTTTCAAAGAACAAAAACGTGGGCAGTAAATCGGCAGACATTCCAATAGTTTATCAGTTTATCGGGTTGGTACAAAATGGATTTGCCACACTCGATGCTGATATTCAGTCTGAAGTAAAAGAATTTGTTCAGTCCTGTCAGCACTCAGGTGGCGGATTTACTAACCGGGCAGGTCGCCCCGATTTGTATTATTCTCTTTTTGGTGTCTTGCTTTCCAATGCTTTCGGTTTGGAAAAAGCCCTGGAAAATCACAGAAGATTTATTCTTGAAAATGCTGGGCCACAAAAAGAATCGATGAACACATTTGCTGATATTCTTATTCGCAAAATTCTTTTTAATAATGAATTCAAAAAGCCTTCAAAGCTGAAGCTTTTAAGAATGGCGATTAAGAATACCGGGAGCGTGAGTATATTTTACAGAATTTTCCTTTTTTTGATAACTTTTGATGTGCTTTATCAAAATGTAAATTTCAGGCTTTTAGTCCGTCTGTTACTTTCAATTTATTCTCCCTCGGCTGAATCTCCATGTAGTTTTCATGCAGCAGTTTTAACTGCCCGGCAAAAAACTGGATTAAGCATTAATAAAGAATCGAAAATATTACTTTCTTTTTTTGAAGAAGGAAAAGGTTTTAAAACATTCCGGGATGTGAACGAACCAGATTTGCTATCAACTGGTGTGGCCTTATTTTCGCTTAAATTTGCAGGAACTGATTTGCGCCTGGTGACTCCAACTTGTCTGGAACTGGTTCAGCAAAATTACAGCTCTGGTGCATTTTTAGCCGGCAATGGAGACGAAAAGCGTGATTTGGAATACACGTTTTATGGTTTACTCGCTTTGGGAACTTTGGTATGAAACAAAAAAATGAATTGTTACAACGGCTGAATGAATTGGGCAGGAACCTGGTTTCAGAATTAAAGCCTGAAGGATACTGGGAAGGCAGACTTTCATCCAGCGCGTTGGGTGTTGCAGTTGCTGTTGCCGCTTTGTATTTCGATAATCCAAAAGCACATGCCAATGAAATTGACCGTGGATTAAACTGGTTAAAATCGAACATGAATACGGACGGAAGTTTTGGCGATACACCTGAAAGTCCGGGGAATGTGAGCACGAGTTTACTGGTGTATGCCACTGCCAATTTGTTTAGGGAAGGGAAAAGCTGGATAAATTCCTTTCAGAAGCAGATTGCCGGCTATCTTCGAACACAAAATATTGATATTCATTCTGCAAAGGTTTCAAAAGTTATACTCGACCACTACCAGAAAGATTATACTTTTTCAGTACCTATCCTGGCCATGAGCGGACTTTGCGGAATTCCTGACAAAGAAGCATTCAAATATATTCCTCAGTTGCCATTTGAATTGTCATTGTTGCCACGTCCGTTTTACCGGTTGCTGAATTTGAGTGTGGTAAGCTATGCCATTCCGGCTTTGGTGGCAGTTGGTATTGTTATTTTTAAGAAAAAAAATTCAAACCTCTTTTGGAGAACTGTGCGACGGTTTTCAATTCCAAAAGCGTTAAAAATTTTACACAGAATGCTTCCTGAAAGCGGTGGATTTTTAGAAGCAGTTCCACTTACTGCTTTTGTGGCCCTGAGTTTAATCAATGCCGGATATGGTGAAACCGAGATCGTGAAAAAAGGAATCGGGTTTTTAAAAAGTACCCAGCGCAAAGATGGTGGCTGGCCTATCGATGTGGACCTGTCAACCTGGGTTACTTCGCTGTCGGTAAAAGCTTTTCGTTCAAACTTAGATGGATTTATTAATACCGATTTGCAGGATAAAATTACCGACCATTTCAAATTTATTCAGACCAAATCAGTTCATCCGTTTAATGGAAGCAGACCTGGAGGTTGGGGTTGGACTAACTTTCCGGGGTCGGTTCCTGATGGCGACGATACGCCGGGAGTCATTTTAGCATTGCTTAAACTTCAGCCAAAGGAAAAAGTAAAGAAGGAAGTACTTGCCGGATGCCAATGGTTGTTCAACCTGCAAAACAACGATGGTGGTTTTCCTACATTTTCCAGAGGTTGGGGGAAACTACCATTCGACCAGAGTTGCTCCGATCTTACCGGACATAATTTGCTGGCTTTTTCAACGGTTCTGGAAGTTTATCAAAATGAACTTTCACGAAAGCAGAAAAAGAAGCTGCAAAAATCATTTGAAAAAGCACTGCATTACCTCGAAAAACACCAACGCGAAGATGGAAGTTGGCTGCCGCTCTGGTTTGGCAATCAGCAAACGAACGATCATGCCAATCCGGTTTACGGAACGGCAAAAGTTGTCACTTACCTGAAAGATTCCCTGGAACACAAATGGCCTTCAAAAAATTTGAAACAACGTTTAAAAGTTCTGATTGAAATGGGCGCCCGGTATTTGGTTTCTGTTCAAAATGATGATGGAGGCTGGGGTGGTGCAAAAAATATTCCCGGAACAATAGAAGAAACCGCGCTGGCCGTTTCGGCTCTGGCTTCGATTGAAAATCTGGATAAATGCAATGTGGGGTTGTCCTGGCTCGACACTTTCTGTAAACAAAATGGGTTAAAACCCGCTCCGGTAGGGTTCTATTTTGCCTCGCTGTGGTACGATGAAAAGCTGTACCCTACAACAGCTTATTTGGAAGCCATTTCAAGAATACTGGAATTAAGGAAAGAATAGTTTGCCAATATGTTCATGATTTATCTGATTATACGTTTGTCCAGTTCAAGTGGGTAAACTTTCCACTTAATACTTGTGAATTCGATAGCTACAGGATTTAAAATCAGGTTGAGCGATGATTTATCCACCACAGAAGGAACAGCAAAACAAACAACTCCTGAACGAATGATTTCGGTTCCAAACAACTGCGTCGATTTTTTGAACGGAATGGCATCCCAATCCTCCGGCAAATCAGATAATGCCGGCCTTTTTATAAGCTTATCGGAACAGTTCAGTTCCATGATACTGTATAAAACATATCGTTCAGATGCAAAAAGTTCAGGGTCAACTGTCAGTCTTTCAAGCAATGCCGATGCAATGGAGGCACTTCCGTAAAGCACAGGATAACCGGGCAGATTCCACCTTCCTCCATACAATTTCGCCCCCTCTCCGCTGGTATCGCAAAATTCTGTACGTGCAATGCGGTAAATAATCATATGGCAATGCCGTGCTGCAACCTCATAATTTCAGCTTTCAGCAACATCAAACCTTCAGAAACATCAATTAATTCAATGGGTTTCCTGTTCCCAATGCTAAAAAGTGGCCTGTCCATCCAGCGCCTGAAACCTTCATCTCCAAAATAGGAAATACCCAGTGCATACAGTTCAGCAAGCTCGTACATTTTTTCAGACTGAATAACCCCGAAAACTTCTTTTCGCTGGATAGTTTTTGAAGAAACACCCAATGCCTCTGCAAGCGTATTGTTATCTAAACCTGTAATTTCTTTTAGCCGGTCAAAAGACTTCCGGCTCAGGCCTTCCCTGAAAGTGTCAACCCGGTTGAGCGGTTCTGCAACATCGTTGGAATCAACATTCAGGATGGAGTGAATTGAGATGGATTCTGGCTTGTTATAGTACGAAAGTGCCAATGCTGCTTCTGCAACTTTGCCCGATTTTTTTTCTGAGGATTTATATTTCTTTTTCATTTAGTGGAAATTTGTCCACCAAGATACGGATTTTTGTCTGGGGAAAAAAATAATTTCACCATTTTTTTCAGCCTCTTGTATTAATCATTTCAATTTCTTCACCCTCAGTAGTGAGGTATTTCCTGGCCAGGTTTGCTGTAAGGCAGGAATGGATGGGAATGATTTCCACCAAATCACCCACCTGAAAGAGAGGAAAGTTTTTTTGCGACACCTTCAAAATTCCGTGTTCCTGCGAAAGCCTCGCAACATAGTTTCTTGGGCTTAACAGTTTTTTTTCGTTATTCTTGTTTATTACAATTCGGCCATATGATTGTTTTCCATCAATATTTAACAGTGAATCCTGCGAATGATGGATAGCTCCACCATAAATTACAATTTCGTTTCGTGAGGCATGTTTGGCTACAACCGGGCACACCATGCGAACGGCAATGTCCTCAAAACTACATACTCCAAGGTTTTGCTGCATTAAATCGTAAAAAATAAAATTTCCCGGCCTGATTTCGTCCACTCCCGAAAAGTTGGTGCAAATGGAACACGATGGTGTATCACCAATACTGATTTCAATGTTATGATAATAAGACAGATAGCGTTGTTTCAGCGTACGAAGTTTCAGCAGAGAATCGAAATGGCGGCTGAAAATTTCATTAGTTGAGCGCGCAGAATAGGTGTGGCCTGCGTGAGTAAGAAAACCTTTAAATGTGATTTTCTTATTTTCAGCCAGTATCTCCAGGATGGAATTTATTAAACTGATTTTAGATGGTTCAATGCCAGTACGATTCGAACCTGTGTCAATTTTAATGTAAACTCCAATCTTATGTGTTGTTTTTATTGCGAGAGCCGAGGCAGCTTCCCTGTTTTCTATTAAAACATTGAGCTTGATATTGTCTGCCAGCCGGTTTACATTGATAATTTCAAGAACATTTAAAGGAAATGCGATGGTTATATCATTCCAACCGTATCGTGCAAAATATTCGGCCATTTGAACCGATGAAACAGTAATGGCTTCTACTCCATAAATCCGAAACCAGTCACCGATTTCTGCCGACTGGTGCGTTTTAAAATGTGGCCTGAACCGAAGTTGAAAATCCTTTGCTTTTTGCGCCATTCTTTCAATATTGTGCAAGCAAATGCCTTTATCAATAACCAGAGTTGGTCGAATAATTTCTGTCATATTTTTTTTGATAGATGTTTTTTATTTCAACTGTTTTGCCAGTGTGTTTCTGGTTTCCATCAATTTTTCAGAAATTCCAACTTTATAAATATGCGGGCTGATAAAACGTTGATGTTCTTCAGGCAACAACGCTGCTCTTTTTACAAGGTACTGATAAATTTCCTCTGTATTTTTCTGTTCAGAAATTATATCTCCTTTTTTTACCACCAATTGCAACAAGGGTTCTTTTTGCAGCGAAACAATTTTTGTACTTCTCTCAGGATAGATGGGATGAAATATATATTCTGCCTCATTCGGATTTTCATCTGACAGTAAAATGGCATCCCGGTAAAAATTGCCGTCACTGTCAAAACACCTGTAAACCTGTTTCTTACAAGGGAGTGTTACTTTTTCAATATTTTCGGAGAGTTTCATTTTAGGCTGACCATTTATTTCAGAAAGTTTATAAACTCCATCGAGGGCAGCATCGTTTTTGCCGGTAATAAGTTCAGTGCCAATGCCAAAAGCGTCAATTGGAGCTACCTGGTCTTTCAGTAAACTTTTCACCACATGTTCGTTTAACTGGTTCGAAGCAATAATTTTTACATACTCCAGATTGGCTTCATCGAGCATTTTACGGGCTTTTTTGCTCAGATATGCCAGGTCGCCACTATCGAGGCGAATGGCTTTTAACCGGTGACTTTCTTTTTCCATTTCTTTTGCCACCTGAATGACATTTGGAATTCCTGATTTTAGTGTATCGTAGGTGTCCACCAGTAAAGCTGTATTTTCAGGATGAATTTTGGCATAAGCCCTGAATGCCTCAATTTCGCTGTCAAAACTCTGTATCCAGGAGTGGGCTTGAGTTCCACTAACCGGGATATTAAAAATTTTTCCGGCCATTACATTTGAAGTGGAGGAGGCGCCACCAATTGCAGCAGCCCGGCTGGCATGCAGTGCTCCCAAACCCTGGGCACGTCGCAGTCCGAAATCAGCAAACATTTTATCTCCGGTAACTATTTTTATCCGGAATGCTTTGGTCGCAATCAACGATTCAAAATTGAGAATGTTGAGAAGCAAACTTTCAATGAGCTGACATTCAATTACATTCCCCTCAACCTGAAGGACAGGTTCGTTGGGAAATGCAATTTCCCCTTCCGGCATACTAAGAATATTTCCTGAAAAACGAAAGCTTTCTAGGTATTCTATAAACTCTGGTTTAAAACCCTTTTCTTTTAGATACTCAATATCGGAAACTGAAAAAGTAAAGTTGGAAAGCATTTCCAGAAAATCCTGGAGCCCTGCAAAAACAGTAAATCCACCTCTAAACGGATTGGTTCTGAAAAAATAATTGAAGGTGGCTGTGTCGTCTTTTTTTCCACAAAAGAAATACCCCTGAGCCATTGTCAGCTCATAAAAGTCGGTGTAAAGTCCCAATTGTTTTGATATAAATGGCATAAAAAATTCCATTTAAAAGCGATTCCTTAAAGATAATTAAGTTATCGGCAAAAAAGAAACCGGGAACTTAAAATTATGCCTAATGCAGGTTATTCTGTATCGAGGAAAATGGTTTGCTCCCGGTTTGGACCCACTGAGGCAATGGATACCGGAATACCCATTTCGTCTTCAATGAAACTGATGTAATTGTTTAATTCTTCGGGAAATTCATTCTGTTTTTTAATTTTTGTCAGGTCGGTTTCCCATCCGGGTAACTCAACGTAAACGGGCTTTACATCACCGGTGAGTTCAAAGGGGAAATGCTCTACCACCTCGCCGTCAATTTCGTAACCGATACAAATTTTAATCAGTTCAAATGAATCCAAAACATCTGCTTTCATCATAATCAGTTCGGTAACTCCATTCAGCATAACCGAATATTTCAGTGCTACCAAATCGAGCCATCCGCAACGACGTGGCCTGCCGGTTGTTGAGCCATACTCATTACCTGCATCGCGCAGTTTTATGCCGGTTTCGTCATTTAATTCAGTGGGGAAGGGACCCATTCCTACGCGGGTACAGTAAGCTTTAAAAATGCCGTAAACTTTTCCTATTTTTTGAGGGGCAAGCCCGAGGCCAGTGCAGGCGCCGGCACAAATGGTATTCGAACTGGTAACAAAAGGGTAAGAGCCAAAGTCGATGTCGAGCAGAGTACCTTGTGCACCTTCGGCCAGCACCGATTTGCCTTTTTTTAGCAAATCGTTGATATAGTGCTCCGTATCAACAATTTGAAATGATTTTAAAACTTCCACGCCTTCAAACCAATCCTGTTCACATTCAGAAAGAATTTGTTTATAGTCAAAATGGAAGAATTCTGAAAGCATGGTTTTGTGGTTATCAATTCGTTCCTGGTATTTGGTTTCGAAATTGTGCAGCAGATCTCCAACCCGAAGGCCCTCACGTCCGATTTTATCTTTGTAAGTTGGCCCTATTCCTTTGAGTGTTGAGCCAATTTTTGTTTCACCTTTTTTCTGTTCCGATGCTGCATCAAGAATTCGGTGCGTTGGAAGTATCAAATGGGCTTTTTTGGAAATGTAAAGGTTTTTAGAAAGTTCTACACCGATTTTTTTTAATGCGTCAATTTCTTTTTTAAAAACGATGGGGTCAATCACCACGCCATTCCCTATAATATTGATTTTGTTCTCGCGGAAAATACCCGAAGGAATGGTATGCAAAACCTGTTTTATGTTGTTGAATTCCAATGTGTGGCCAGCATTTGGCCCACCCTGAAAACGGGTAATTACATCGTATTTTGGAGTCAATACATCTACAATTTTTCCTTTTCCTTCGTCGCCCCATTGCAGGCCTAACAATACGTCTGCTTTCATTTTTGAATTTTAATTTACAAATGAAACCGTGAAAATATTTTCCTTTGGGAAATGTTTTCACGGTAACTCAATTAAGCGTTTAAAATTACAAATATTTTTGCTTGGCCTGACAAAAAAGATTTCAACAAAAAGTTATTTTATAAAATGATAATGTGAAAACGGTTAGTTGTTTTTAAGAGACTGGCCATAAATGTAAAGGGTATGATGACTAAGCTTAAAATTATTTTTTATGCAGGCGTCTTCAATGATTTCCCGAATCCGGGGATCGAAAAATTCAACCACTTTCCCGTTTGATGTGTCAATAAGGTGGTCGTGCTGCATGGTGGCAAAAGCTTTTTCGAACTGGGCAATGTTTTTCCCAAACTGGTGTTTCACAACCAATTTACATTCAAGCAGTAAATCAATAGTATTGTATAGTGTGGCACGGCTCACCCGGTATTTTTTGTTTTTCATTGAAATGTATAACGATTCAATGTCGAAATGCCCGTCACGCGAATAAATTTCGTCAAGAATGGCAAATCTTTCCGGAGTTTTCCGATGCCCGTTTTTCTCCAGATATTCAGTAAACATGTTCCTTACAGTTTCCCTGGTTTTGTGGTTATTCATACTTCAACCCTTTTTAAACAAGCACCAAAAATAGAAATAATTTTTTGATTATTAAGACTAAATAAAAATTAATCATTTAGGTTTTCATCCCGCGAAACACGGTCTATTCCTTTTATTTTTTCGAGCCGTGCAATCAGGTGGTGCAGGTCGTCAGCATTGTGAATGTACAGAAATAAGTCGCCCTCGAAAATGCCCTCGTGGGTGTCGAACTGAACTGAACGCATGTTTATACTGTGCTGCTTTGAGATTACATTGGTTACCTCGTTAACAATTCCAAGACGGTCGAATCCCTCAAGCTTTAAACGCGTGAGGTACGATTGTTTTTTGAATTTTGTCCATTCTGCCGCAATAATACGGTTCCCATGGCTCGATAGGAATTTTTCCACTTCTTTGCACCCGGTTTTATGAATGATAACATGGTCGTCGGTGGAGAGGTAGCCAATTACTTTATCGCCCGGAATGGGATTGCAGCATTTGGCCAGCGAAAAGTTCACATTATCCTGAGCTTCTTTCAGAAGAAAAGTTTTTCTCTTATCAATTTTCTGTGGCTTTTTTTGTATTTCAGTTTCAGTTTCGGCTTCGGTTTCAGGTTCATCAGTTTCCTCTTTCTTTTTCCGGCTGAAGGTAATATTCCAGTATTTCACCAGTTTATTGGGCGATTTTTTTCCGAGAATTTCATCCAGGTTTTCGAGTTCAAGAAATCCCATACCCACTTCAGAATAGAGTTGATCTTTGTTATTCAAATTAAAGTGGGCAATTATTTTTTTGAGATTATTGGCTGTAATTGGTGCTTTAACTTCTTTTAATGCCTCTTCAACCATTTCCTTACCTTTATCAATGTGTTTTTTCTTTTCCAGTTTAAAGGCATCTTTAATTTTAGACCGGGCTTTTGCAGTGGTGGCAAATTTCAACCACTCCAGTTTGGGTGTTTGTTTTTCAGATGTTAGAATTTCAACCTGATCGCCATTTTCAAGCACGTGACTTATAGGTACCAGTTTAAAATTAATTTTTGCACCGATGCATTTATTGCCCAAATCGGTATGAATTTCATAAGCTAAATCAATAACTGTTGAACCCTGCGGTAAAGAAACCATGTCGCCTTTGGGTGTAAACAAATTGATTTCTGATGCATACAGGTTCAGTTTAAAATCGTCGAGGAATTCGAATGCATCAGAATCGGGAGTGCGCAAGTGTTCGCGAATGCGTTCGATCCAGGTGTCCAGTTCATTTTCAAAAGTGCTGATATCTTTATAACGATAATGTGCTGCAAATCCGTGTTCAGCAATTTCATCCATACGTTCGGTGCGTATTTGTACCTCAACCCATTTCCCTTGCGGGCCCATAACTGTAACATGCAACGATTCGTAACCGTTTGCCTTGGGCATGGTTATCCAGTCGCGAATACGGTCGGGCCGGGGTTTGTAAATATCTGTAACGAGTGATAAAACATCGAAACACTGACGTTTTTCTGAAATGGCGGGTTTGGCTTTTATTACAATCCGAACGGCAAGAATATCATAAATTTCGTTGAAGGTGACCCCCTTTTTTTGCATTTTTTGCCAAATGGAGTAGGTCGATTTCAATCGGTTCGAAACGGTACTTTCAATTTTCTCTTCCTCTAATTTTTGTTTAATAGGCCGTATAAATTCGTTTACCAGGTAGTTTCGTTTTTCTTCCTGGTTGTGCAGCATCAACAAAATTTTGTTGTATTCTTCGGGGTGTTTATGTTTAAAACTTAGTTCTTCAAGTTCTATTTTAATGGCATAAAGTCCCAGCCGGTGAGCCAGAGGAACATAAAGATAAAGCGTTTCTCCGGCAATTTTAATTTTTTTATGTGCCGGCATAGAGTCGAGGGTTTGCATATTGTGCAGACGGTCGGCAATTTTTATGAGGATAATCCGGACATCGTCCGAGAGAGTCATCAGCATTTTTTTGAGCGTAAGAGCCTGCCGGGAGTCGAAGTCGCCCGAAAGTTTGGTTAACCCGTCAACAATCCGGGCCACTTTAACGCCAAACATATTTTCAATGTCGTTGATGGAATACTCCGTATCTTCTACAACATCGTGCAAAATTGCAGCGCAGATTGAGGTGGCGCCAAGACCTAAATCTATGGCAACAATTCGGGCAACAGCAATAGGATGAATGATGTATGGTTCGCCTGACTTTCGTTTAATTCCGTCATGTGCAGCATTGGCAAACCGGAATGCTTTTTCGATTCGTGCCAACCGTTCTTCATCAAATTTAACCTGAATGGCTTTCAGAAAATCCTGGTAACGGTCTTCAATTTGTCGTATTTCTGCTTTATTAAAATGCTGCAACTGTCTGTTTATTAAATTGTTTTTTATTGAATCTCCACTCTTGCTTTACTTCTCAAAGTTTTTAATTTTTTGAATACTCTGGTACTAATAACAGAAAAAAAAAGAAGTTGTTAACTCATATTTAATTCTGATTATTTTTTTCTGATGCCAAATTATTTGCCAATTCATAAATAGTATTTGTCATTTTATCCCAGGCAAACCGCTCCTTTTCTTTTTTTACCTGCTGGGTAAATTTTTCTGCCCGGTGGTTTTCGAAAAAGTCAATGAGCCCTTCTTTTATATTTTTTGCATGGGGAGGCACAACATAACCTGCCTTGCCATTTGGAATAATTTCTGAAAGCCCGCCAACATCAGTCACGAGCATGGGCTTGTTAAAATGAAAGCCAATTTGGGTAACTCCGCTTTGGGTTGCCGATTTGTAAGGTTGTGCAATAATATCAGCAGCGTTGAAATAGTTTTCTACTTCTGAATTGGGTATGTAATCGGTTTTTAAAATCACCTGGCTTTTTAAATTTAAATTTTCAATCAGGTCCAGGTATTTTTTTTCGTCGGTATAAAATTCACCGGCAACAATCAGCTTAATTTTGTTTTGGCTGAAAAAATCATCGGCAAAAGCTTCCAAAAGTAAATCCAATCCTTTGTAATCTCTTATAAATCCGAAAAATAAAACATATTTAAATTGACTATCCAGATTAAGTTTCTGAAGTGCAGTTTCGCGCGGTTCAATTGTTCCGTAATGATCGTAAATGGGGTGGGGAGAAAATAATTTAGGTTTACTGGTGTCGAACAATTCAAGGTCAGTTAAAACTCTTTTCGACATGGCGATAAATCCATCTGCATTTTTTACGAAATAGTTGCTCAAAAATTTGTCGCCCGGCCTTTTTTCGTGTGGGATAATATTGTCAACAATGGAGATAACTTTTGTGTGGCCATTTTTTTTAACCAGATTGCAAATAGTGCCCAGGCTCATGGCCATAAATGGCAGCCAGTAACGCACAATCAGCAAATCGGGTTTTGCCTGTCTTATTTTTTTTCCAATTTTTAACCAGTTAATCGGATTAACAGAATTTACTTCCTGGGTTACCCGAAAATCAAATACCACCTCGTCTTCCGAATACTGTGTCTTTCCGGGGAATAAAATTTTGGGATATTGCAATGCAAATGAAACAATATTTACGTCATGTCCTTCTGCAACAAGCTGTTTTGCAAGCCGCTCGTTCAAAGCTGCAATTCCTCCTCTTAACGGGTGTGCCGGGCCGAGAATAGTTATATTCATAAAAACCGACTTTTTAATTCTTTCGCCACAAATTTATCAATAGGGAATGATAAATCGTCTGTTTTTAAATCTTTTAATTTTACCCATCTGAAACTTTGGTTTCCGTTTTCCATTTTTTCAAAATCGAAAGGCTTTTGCGAAATCGTAAATTGAATGGGAGTATTCAAATCGGCCAGATAATAAATGCTGATTAGCTGGTGATTTTCGTAAAACAACGCTTTTTGATAAAAATCGGTGGTGTAAAAATGGCGAATGTTTTTAATTTCCTGTCCGTTACATTCTTCCCTGAATTCCCGCTGTAAACAATCAATGGTACTTTCGCCGAAATGCAGTCCGCCTCCCGGAAATTTGGTCATTTCCATACCAACCTGAAATTCATCGGTTAGCAGCACTTCTTCTTTTTCGTTTAAAACAATGCCGTAAACCCGAATAATAAAGTTCCCAGGAGAGTTCATTTCTTTTCGATTTTATTTTTTATGAATTTGATAATTTTTTCCAAATCATGAGGTTGAAACCAGTTCATTTCAGAATCTTTTCGGAACCAGGTAAGTTGTTTTCGTGCGTACCGGCGGGAGTTTCGTTTAATCAGTTCAATGGTTTTTTCTTTTGAAATTTCACCATTAAAATGGGCAAAAAACTCGCGGTAGCCAACAGTATTCAACGAATTCAAGTGTTTGAACGGATAGACGCTACGTGCTTCCTCTTCCAGACCGGCTTCAATCATTTTATCCACACGTTGATTAATGCGCTGGTGAAGTTCAACCCGGTCGCAATCAAGACCTATTTTAATTACTGAAAATGGCCTTTCTTTACTGGGCGAAGTGCGAAAAGAAGAATAAGGTTTTCCGGTCATCAGACAAATTTCAAGCGCATGAACAATTCGTGCCGGATTTTTCAAATCAACCTGGTTGTAATATGCCGGATCAAGTTGTTTGAGTTGAAACCGCAAACCTTCAATTCCGTTTTCCTTTAAGCTGGTTTTTAAGTTCTGCCGAAGTTCCGGATCAACATCGGGCATTATGTCAATACCTTTACAAACAGCGTCAATATAAAGCATCGAACCCCCGGTTAAAACAACGGTGTTGTATTTTCTGAACAATTTTTCAAGCAGTTCCATTGCTTCTGATTCGTAACGGCTGGCATTGTATGCATCGTGGATGGAGTGGGAGCGTATAAAATGATGTGTTATTGAATTCAGTTCTGCCTGCGAAGGAACGGCTGTTCCAATGCTTAACTCCCTGTAAATTTGTCGCGAATCTGCCGAAACTATTTCGGTGTTAAAAAATTTAGCTGTTTCAATGGCTACCCGGGTTTTCCCAATTGCGGTCGGTCCGGTAATTATAATCAGGTGTTTTGTCATTTTTAACTGTTTGCACTGCAAATTAAACGCAAAAAAAAGACTGCCCAAAATAAATTGAACAGTCTGAATTTTCTTTTGATATTACACTGTGGAATCCTAAAAGTCTTCCATTTCTCCGTAAAGTTCAGTGTAATCATCTAAAATGCCAAAATCCATCAAAACCTCTTCTTCCTGAAGTTTGGCTGAATCCGTCACAGGTGGTTCATCACCCAGAACCTGTACCGGGGCTTCACCCTGTTTCAGAGTGATAAATGGTTCTCTGAGATTTTTTTCCATAACAATTCCAGTTAGTTCTATATACAATGATCTATCGTTTATAAAATCAAAAGTGTAGAAAATATGACGCGCTTCAGATTTTATTAAGTCAGATAGTTTTGTTTTCTGCATAATGTAATAAATGCCTCCGTTAAGGCCTAAATCAAGCATCGATACTTCTTTTTGTTTCCTTCCGTTTTGGTCGGGTATGAAAAAAGAAGCCAGTTGGTGCGTTTCAAAACCAACGCTCTTTTGTATGATTGTGTGCAAATCGAAAAATGAATGTTCTCCGTCAGCTTCCAGTTTTAAAAGGAAGTTTTTGGATTCCGGTGAAGTAATTCTAAAATTATAAATCATAACTTTGAACGTATTTTCGTGTTCAAATTTAAAAACCTTTTCAATCAAAAAGCAAAATGAAATTGTTGTCGTTCTTCGATAAAATTGATGAAAAGTTTCTTTATTTGACGTTTAACCTTTCCATATTCAGTTCCAAAAAACTGATCTATAACATGTTTCGCACTATTTAAAATTGTACTCGAAGGCTAAATAAGGCCATATTTTGCGCCTTTTAAAAAATGTTAAAAAACACTAAGGGTGGAAAATTATCGAACAATCCCGTCATCTGTTCGTCAGATTTTATCTGATTTCAGAAAAGTAGGTTGGTGTAATAATCTATGTTTTTAGTGAACTAATAAAGTGTTTTTACAAGTATTATTTCTAATTTTCTGAAAAATAAAAAATGAGGAAGGCGACTTTATTCGCTGAAAATATGAGGATTGCACTGCAATCTGTCCGTTCGAACCTGCTTCGCTCGGTGCTAACTGTTTTAATTATTGCAGTAGGTATTACGGCATTAATTGGTATTTTAACTGCAATTGACTCTATCAAAAATTCCATTACACAGGAATTTACGTTTATGGGGGCAAATACTTTTACACTTACGAGCCGGGGAATGCGGGTTCAGGTTGGTAACCAGCAATACCGATCTAAAAACTATTCCTACATTTCTTATTACCAGGCAAAAGCATTTAAAGAACAATTCGAATTTCCAGCAATTACTGCTATTTCGGTAAATGCATCGGGCAATGCCACCATAAAATATGGAGCACAAAAAACAAATCCGAATGTGAATGTTAGAGGAATTGATGAGGATTATCTTCAAACTGCAGGTTTTGAAGTTGATAAAGGCCGCAGCTTTAATGATTCAGAAATTACCGGTGGACGGGCAGTGGTTTTGTTAGGCAGCGATTTGGTAAAACTTTTCTTTAAAAACAACGAAGATCCTTTACAAAAAGTGATTAGCATTGGCAGCGGAAAATATAAAGTTATTGGTACCCTAAAAAGTAAAGGCAGCGGAATGGGCATAAGTAACGATTTGGTTTGTTTTATTCCCTATACCAATACCCGGAATTATTTTTCGCGACCCAATATGAATTTTAATGTTCAGGTGATGGTTCCCAGGGCTGAAATGCTTGAAGTGGCTATTGGGCAAGCTGAAGCGGTTTTCAGAAATGTTAGGGGACTTGACCCCTTGGACGAAACGGATTTTAATATTGAGAAAAGTGATAATCTGGTGAATATTTTGCTCGATAATATCAGAAATATTACACTTGTTGCAACCATAATTGGTTTGATTACCCTTTTTGGTGCAGCAGTGGGATTAATGAACATTATGCTGGTTTCTGTTACCGAGCGCACCCGGGAAATTGGTGTTCGAAAGGCCATTGGGGCTAAAAGTTCAATAGTGCGACAGCAGTTTTTAATAGAAGCAATTGTTATCGGGCAAATAGGGGGAATACTCGGAATTATCGTTGGCATACTTGTAGGAAATTTGGTTTCGGTACTTATAGGTTCTGCCTTCATCATTCCGTGGATGTGGATAATAGTAGGCGTAGTCCTTTGTTTTTTTGTGGGAATTATCTCAGGATATTACCCCGCCCAAAAAGCAGCCCGTCTCGATCCCATTGAATCGCTGAGGTATGAATAAAAAAAGGCCACCTTAGGCAGCCTTTTCTATACCATTATATATATAGGAACTTTATTTTACCGAATCCATATATTCAACTAATTCCACAACTTTAAGCGAATAGCCCCATTCGTTGTCGTACCATGAAACCACTTTTACGAAATTATCGTTAAGTCCAATTCCTGCGCCGGCATCGAAAACTGAGGTACATGATTCACCGAGGAAGTCGTTTGAAACCACTGCATCTTCAGTGTAACCCAGAACGCCTTTCAATTCGCCTTCTGAAGCTTCTTTCATGGCAGCGCAGATGGTTTCGTAAGATGCGCCTTTTTCCAAACGAACAGTCAGGTCAACAACCGATACGTTGGGAGTAGGAACGCGGAAAGCCATTCCTGTAAGTTTACCGTTCAGGCTCGGGATAACTTTACCTACTGCTTTTGCAGCTCCGGTTGACGAGGGAATAATGTTTTGTCCTGCACCACGTCCGCCACGCCAGTCTTTCATGGAAGGACCGTCAACAGTTTTCTGTGTGGCTGTGGTAGCGTGAACAGTGGTCATCAAACCTTCAACAATACCAAACTTGTCATTTAATACCTTGGCAACAGGCGCCAGACAGTTTGTTGTACATGAAGCGTTTGAAACGAAGTTCATATCGTTGGTGTAACTTTTTTGGTTAACACCCATTACAAACATCGGGGTATCGTCTTTCGATGGAGCCGACATAATTACTTTTTTCGCTCCGGCATCCAGGTGACCCTGTGCTTTTTCCTTGGTGAGGAAAATACCAGTAGATTCAACCACGTATTCTGCACCAACTTCACCCCATTTCAAATCGGCAGGGTTTTTTTCGGAAGTAACCCTGATTTTTTTGCCGTTTACAACCAGCATACCATTTTCAACTGAAACTTCGCCTTTAAAGCGGCCATGTGTAGAGTCGTACTTTAACATGTAAGCAATGTAGTCCACATCAAGCAGATCATTGATGCCAACCACTTCAACATTGTCTTTTGCAACAGCAGCACGGAAAACCAGGCGTCCAATGCGGCCAAATCCATTAATACCTATTTTAATTTTTGACATAGTAGTGTAAGTTTTAATTTATTATAATGAACTATTTTTATTAAATTTTTCAGGAAAAGCATTAAGTTTAATTCCTGAATCAGAAACATATACAAATTAACTACTAAAATTCCACAGTTTCAAATCTAAAACATGAATTCAAAATTATTGCTTCGAACTTTAATGTTAATTTAAAGCGAACACAACACAATTTCTTGCCAAAATTTGCAGTCAATCCCCCATAACATGCTAAAATATTCAATTCTCAGCGAGGTAATTTTTAGTTAAATTGTTTTTTGTCAGAATATTATTGGATTTTTTGAGGCTAAATAAATCAACGCAAATAGAAAAAAATGTCAAACTGTGTTCCAGTTATGTAAATTTAAAGGAATGCGTGAGCTAATAAAAATTGGCTGGCAATTCAACATCAAGTAATCAAATTTGCTGTTACGCTTTCTTTTCACGAATTTCCTGGTGTGTTTCTGAATAAGCAGGACATTTACAGGTTTTGCAGGAATTAAATGCTAAAAAGAAAACAAAAAAAACAGCCGGCAGCCATTTGGCAGAATATTGGCCAGTTCGGCACCCAATTTCTTTTAAAAAAAGGGAATAATATATAAAATGGTATAAACGATACATAGTAAATTGCAACTTCAACCTATATTTTACAACATCAAATCGTACTAATCACTTTACCTAAGCGAAAAAAACCAGGATTTATTGTAAATAATTAAAAAAATTGAAGTAAAATTGCACAAATTAAAACGAGAGCAAACTTGTACAAAACAAAAGAAATGTTAACAAGACAGGTTGCATGTCAATTCGGGCCTGTTGATAACAAAGGGAAAAACAAGATATTTTATTCAGCGATTCGTTTGTACATTGCTGATAATTTTATACGTTTGTATTTGTTTATCCTGCAATTATAAAGGACGATATAACTAAAACAATGATTAAAAGATTAAATAATTTAAAATCAATCAATCAATTAAGTTCAATTTAAAAAGAAATGCTATGAGAAAATCATTTACTTGGTTCTTAAGTTTAATGGTACTCCTTACAGCCTTTGCAACCCATGGGTACGCACAGGAGGAACAGGAAACCGTTGAACTTTATGCAGAAGACGCTTCATATTGTTACAATGAAGCTGACGATTACACGGTAACAATCTCGGTACGGGATTTTATTAAATTAAACCGTTTTGAACTGGCTTTGGAATTCAACGACGAAATCTTCGATTTTGTTGGGGTTTCTAATGTCCATGCTTCATTATCTGCTTTAACAACTTCAGAAGCAGGTGGAATTATTAGTGTTGACTGGGCTGACGATGCTGCTACCATTGGCGACAATGAGAGAACGGATATCCTGGTTCTTCACTTTTCAGTGTTGGGTTATCCTGGAAATATGGCTCCATCGTTTACCAGCAGTATGGTATGGGGAACAACCAATTTCTGGTACGAAATACCTGATGGCGACGATTTAGTGAATACAGATGTTTATTACGATGGTTCGCTTACAGTTGACGTAGAAATGACTGATATTGAAACCACTGTAACCACAGAAACCTGTGCCGGTGGTGATGTAACTTTAACCGTTACTGAACCTGATGCAGAGTTTTATCTGTTTAACGAAGACCCTGATCCAGCTAACTGGACAGATGCATGGTCAACTTCACCTGATTATGATGTTGTTGCCGGTGAAACGGTTACAGTTCGCATAAAAGATGCTAACGGCTGTATTTCTTTGAAACAAACTGTTACAGTCCCGGAAACTATCGAACCAGTAGAATTTACTGTAGAAACTCAAAATCCTGCATGTTACGGAGGTAGAGGTTCTGTGGTATTTGATGCGAATGGTGGTGTTGCGCCTTATACTTATTATATTTCAGAAAATTCTGATGGTTCTGATGCAGTAACAAGAACAAATTTCCAGTTTTCTTATGATCCTGGAACATATTATGTTGCCGTTCAGGATGCCAATGGTTGTGCAAACCTGGCTGATTTGACCTATTGGGAAGAAATAACAATTACTGACACCAATCTGCCTGTTACAGGAAATCTTACCATCACCAATGTTTCATGTAATGGCGGAATGGATGGAGAAATTTCTATTGAAATTCTTGAAGACGGTGGCGCTGCCGTAGATGTTTATGAAGTATCTGTTGACGGTGGAACTACCTGGGGAGATGCCGGTGAATATACAGTTGAAGATTTAATGGCCGGAGACTACTCTGTAAAAGTAAGAAATACAAACGGATGTGTTATCGATATTGATACTGATGTTGAAATTACAGAACCTGATGCCATTACATTTGATATGGACATCACAGATACTTCTTGTGGTGGTGACAATGATGGAGAAATTATTGTTACAAATATTGTTGGGGGAACTGCAACTTATACCCTTGAAATTCAAGAAGGTGAGAATATTACTACTCAATCTGGCGTAGATGCTGCCGGATTTACTTTTACCGGTCTGAAACCTACTTACTACAGTTTAACTATTACTGATGCCAATGGTTGTGTAGTTGAATACATTAACCCGAACAATACTCAGAATGTTATTTCTGTACAATCACCTGATGATATTCAGTTTGATGTTGAGATTACTGATCCGGCATGTAACGATGGGGATGCATCCATTGCAATTGTAAATGTTACAGGAGGAACTGGTGATTATGTATATAGTTTTGACGGCGGAACTAGTTGGGTTGACACAACTTCAATTGATGTTTGGCCTGCTCCTTATGCTGTACCCGCAATTGTTGTGGCTAATGCTCCTGTAGGAGAAGGTGATCCGACTTGTGAGGTTACCTATTCTGGTGATTTAACAGTAGATAATCCTGCTGAATTACTTGCTTCTGTTGAAGACTGGTTTGCACCAACCTGTATTGATGGAAATGACGGAAGTATTCGTTTGAGAATCGAAGGTGGAACAAAACCTTACTACTATTCCATTAACGGAAGCTCGGCCAGAGAAACCAGCGCCACTTTAACAAATATCAGAGTAGGAGTTGGTGAGCATACAATCCTGGTTTGGGACGACAACGGTTGTGAGTACGAATTTGATATTGTGCAGGATGTGGATATGGAAGAAAATGTTATTGAAGCAGTTTCTGACCTTCATATCAACTGTTTTGGTGACAAGACAGGAACCATTTCTGTAAACTTCACAAGCTGGGCAGATGGATTAACAGGAGAAGGCGGAGAACCAAATCGTGGAGTTCAATTTTATGTTGAAAATGAAGCTGGTGTGGTTTCATCTTTCGGACCATCCAACATAGCTGCTACTCCTACAACATTCAATGCAGGAACTTATATAGTATGGGTTGTTGACCAATACACTTGCGAATCAAATCCTGATACCATTGAGATTACTCAAAATCCTGAATTATTAATTGATGTAGTTTACACTACTTCTGCCTCCTGTTTCAATACCTTCGAAGGAGTTATCACGGTTCATGCAACCGGTGGTTATGTTCCGGTTGATGGGAGACTGGAATATGCTGTAGTTAACAATGAAGCTGCACTTGGAAATATTGACGAAGGCCTGTGGTTACCTTTTGATACATATAATGATGAGGACTATGATCCGGCATTAAGCACAGTTAGCTTCCAGGTTGATGGCGGAACCTACTGGATTGCCGTTCGCGATGATGGTTGCGACGAAAAATGGTATGGCCCGATTGAAGTTGAAGGTTACGAAGAATTGCTGGTTGACGAAGATGATATCGTTGCTGTTGATCCACTTTGTTTTGAAGGAACAGATGGTAGCATCAATGTCCCAATGAGTGCTGTTTCTGGTGGCGCCGGTTCTTACTTGTTTACCCTGCTCGAATGGGTAGAAGGTGAATGGGTTGAACTGGAAGACTACACAGACCAGGCTACTGGTGATTTCACAGGTTTACCTGCTGGAGTTTATGCTGTAATGGTTGAAGATTCAGAAGATTGTCCTTCCTATACAACTGAAGAAATTGTTTTGGATGATCCGGATGAATTGACTTTCACCGCTACTTATCAGCACATGAGCTGTGAAGATTCAAACGATGGATTAATTACTGTTGACATAACTGGCGGAACTCCCGATTACTGGTATGCTATTAACAATACGAATTCATGGATTCCGATTGATGCAGGAGAAACAGTTAAAACTCATATTGCTACTGAAACAGGAATGTTTAGAATTTGGATTAAAGATGCAAATGAATGTGTAACAGGACCTGATACCATTACTATTCTTGAACCTGAAGCTTTAAGTGCAGATATTGACATTACCGATGCAACTTGCTACGGTATTGCTGATGGTGAAATAGAAGTTGAAGGAATTGGCGGATGGGATGGTTATACTCTTTATGAATTCAAAATAAACGACGGAACCTGGTCATCAGATTTAACATACGACAATTTACCAGCAGGCGACCATGTTCTGTATATCAGAGATGCTTACAATTATGATGCTGTTGATACATTACAAAATCTTGATTGTGAATATTCTGTTCCGTTTACCATTGACTCACCCGAACCAATTACATATACAGTTGTAATTGAAGATGTAAGCTGTAAAGATGGTTCAGACGGTACCTTAACTGTAGAAATTATCAGTGGCGGAATTCCTTATGACCTTGAAGGTACTGCAAATGATGGTTTTGATATACAAATTACTGGAAGTGATTATGATAGTGGCTGGATTAGGTCTGGTGATGATAATGCATATACCTTTACCGATTTGGCACATTCACACTACACCGTGCGCATTATGGATGCAAATGGTTGTACATTGGCTCCAACTACAGGTCAGTTTGATGGACCTTCAACTACAGTTGAATCTTGGGAAGTAAATGAACCTGCTACCTACTTGACACTTGATCCGGAATGGGTAAATGATGTTACCTGTTACGGAGGTGAAGACGGACAATTTGTTCTGAATGCTGACGGTGGTACTGCACCTTACAAATACTGGGCTGGCTTATCAATTGAGCCTGACGGACATATCCTTGTTCCGAACCACCCGGATGAAGATTCAGACGAATGGCAGGAAAGCAATGAGTTCAATGTAGGCGCCGGAACCTGGGTTACCTGGGTAATGGATGCAAACGGCTGTATTGTTGGCGGTCAATACGAAAATAGTTTACCGGTAAACAAATGGCGTGTAAAAGTTGAACAACCTGATTCTATTGAATGGGCCTTCCATACAATGGGTGATCCTGCTATGGTTCATTACAGACTACCTTCTTGCTTCGGTGCATGGGATGGACAAGTTCATTTAGTTAATATTATCGGTGGCTCAGGTACATACAATGCACGCGTTTGGGGAACCAGCGCTGCTGGAGAAACAGTTGACTCTACTTATATGGATATTGAACCTAATACAGGTGGCCTTTATATTTTAGGTGGTGTTCCTGCAAGTTCTGAAGAAGGATTTGAAGTAACTGTTACCGATGATAATGGCTGTATTTCTGCGATTGATACCATTTTTGTTGATCAACCGGATGAATTAACAGTAAGTCTGGAAATTGTTGACGGAACAACTTGTTTCGGCGCTGTTGACGGAGTTATTGAAGCCATTGCTGAAGGTGGAACCGGTGATTATGAATACCAGTTATGGAAAAATGGTGTAATCCATACTCCATGGCAAAATCTTGGAAGTTCATTCCTGGTTGAAGTTGGTAACACATTCACGGTTCAGGTTAGAGATGAAAATGACTGCGAAGCATTAGATACTATCTATCTCGAAACTCCGCTTGAAGTTGAATTCACAGTTAATGACTTGTCTTGTGCAAATCTTGATTACGCCAAGGTAAGAATTAATGCAACTGGCACACCTGATCGTTCCTTCATGGTTTATTACAAACAATTTGAAGATGATGATTTTACAACCGGAGACGATGAATATACTGCTTACAATGGTTGGTTCGATGAATCAATTACCATAGAAGATTTATTCGAATTCGATGCTGAATTTATCGGTGACAGGCACTATGCAATTTATGTAGAAGATAGCGAAGGTTGTGTATCTGCCATTGACACCTTTACTTTTGATTATATTCAAAGTGAAGTGGTTGCCGATATCGAAATCTTAGAAACTACAGAATGCAGTGAAACGTTTACTGTAACTGTTTCCGGTGGTGTTGGACCTTACATGGTAATGGTTGACGACAGTGTAATGACTGAAATGACCTTTACACTGCCAAGGGGTACATACAATATTATTGGAATGGATTCACATGAATGTGGTACAGTAGAAATTGTAGAAGTAGTAGGTGATTACGTAACCCGCGATACTATCGTAGAAACGTATATTAATTACGAAACTGAGTTTGTTGATACCGAAGCTGGTGTTGATACCATGCTTGCAGAAGGTATGCACACATTTGTATATATGTTTGGTGAATGTGAAAGAACGTTGAATGTTGAGGTTGTAGCTGTTCCAATGCCGCTCACCATTGCTGAAATTCAGGGTGAAGGTGCTCAAACCGCTGTACCTGCTGAAGACGTAGTAGTTGTAACGGGTACTGTTACAGGTGTTTCTGCCGGCGAAGGATTCTTTATGCAGGATGCAAATGCTGCATGGAGCGGTATTTGGGTAGAATACGCTGATGCTTCAGACCTCGAAATAGGTGATGGTGTTGAAGTTGTTGGTTCTGTAACTGAAGTTGCTACGGTAACTACTTTAACTGCTGCTGAGGTAACCATGATTGATGCTCCTCTTGTGGTTGAAGCAATTGTTGCTGATTCTCCATCAGACGCTGAAAACGAAATGTGGGAAAGCGTGCTTGTTACAGTAGAGGGAGGTCGTGCAAGACCTGCTGATGAAGGCAACGGTGAATGGTCAGTGTACTACGAACCAACCGACGACGTAATTGTTAACGACTGGTTGTATGCATTTGAACCGACTGACAGCACTTTCTACCATGTAACTGGTATTGTAAATACTCGTCTGGAAGCGTTCAAACTTGAGCCAAGGATGGAATCTGACATTGTTGACCTGGGTGCTACACCTGCTCCTATTATTTCAGGAGTTGAGTTCAAAGTATATCCGAATCCGTTCAACGACAGAATTACTATCGAAAACCACAGTAAACTGACCAGGGTACTTATTACCAATATTGCTGGTCAGCGAGTTATCGACTTAGAATATCCGACCCGTGAAATCCGTACTGCAAATCTGGTAAGCGGTGTGTACGTTGTAAGTATGTTTACTGAAGACGGACTCGCCAAAACAGAAAGGATTGTTAAAAGGTAATACCGAATTGATTGATTAAAAAGGGGGGAAGCATCAGCTTTCCCCTTTTTTATTGTCTTTTTTTGTGATGGTATTACTTGAAGTCATACTATTACTTTCTAGTCAGATACGGATTACTTATTTTTGTTGCAATAAACCATTTTTATAATATGGAACTTTTAAATAGACACGTTACAGTGCGGAATTTTCTGCAAAAGGCAATTGAACCAAAATTACTTGAAAGTATTATCTGTTCCGGCTCCCGTGCATCAACAACTGGCAACATGCAGTTGTACAGTGTTATTATTACTGAGGATGCAGAAATGAAACAGAAACTGGCGCCACTACATTTTAATCAGTCAGTTGCTGTAAGCGCTCCGGTTTTACTCACGTTTGTTGCTGATTTCAATCGTTTTTCCAAATGGTGCAAAAACAATAAAGCCGAACCAGGATATGCAAATTTTCTTTCGTTTTTTACTGCTGCGATTGACGCACTTCTGGTTGCACAGAATACTTGTGTAGCTGCTGAGAATTATGGGCTCGGCATTTGTTATTTGGGAACGACTACCTACAATGCAAAAGAAATTATAAATGTTTTGGAACTGCCCAAATTAACCTTTCCTGTTACTACTATTGCACTTGGTTATCCTGAAGAAATTCCGAACCTCACGGACAGGATTCCAATTCGTTGTATCATTCATCGCGAAAAATATAAGGATTATACGGAAGATGTTATCAGAGATTTATATTCTTATAAAGAAAATCTGGAGTCGATGAAAGAATTTGTTAAAGAGAATGACAAAGAAACTCTTGCGCAGGTCTTTACTGATGTTCGTTATAAAAAATCAGACAATGAATTTTTTTCGGAAAAAATGATTCAAACCTTACGTGAACAGGGATTTATGGATTGATTACATGTGTTCATTAATGTAATCCATAAACTGTTGCCGGTAGCTGTTCCCAATGGGTAAACGTTTATTGTTTATTTTTACTGAATTTCCCTCTACCAATTCCAGTTTTTGGAGTGAGATAATGAAGGATTTATGGATACGGTAAAACTCCTGTTCAGGAAGTATTTCCATCATTTTTTTCATGGAAAGATTCGCAACAATTTTCTGGTCTGTGAGGTGCAACTGCACGTAATCACCAAGCCCTTCCACATAGTAAATTTCAGAAAACTTAACTTTATACGTTTTTTTATTTGATTTTACGAAAAAGAAATTCTGTTTTTCCTCCTTTATTGGTTCCGTTTTTTGATCGGCCTGTTTCAGTCTGAGTAGCTCTTCCGCTTTAAAACAAGCCTTGCAAAACCGCTCGAAACTAAAAGGTTTTTTTAGGTAATCCAATGCATTTAGTTCAAAACCTTCCAGCGCATATTCTGAATATGCCGTTGTGAAAATAACTAATGGTGGATTTTTGAGATTTTTTAAAAACGAAATCCCTGAAAGTTTTGGCATATTGATATCAAGAAAAATTAAATCAATGTGATTGTTTTGCAAAGCCTGGTGGGCACAAATTGCATCGTTGCATTTGTCCACTATTTTCAGTTGCGGTAATTTTTTTGCATACTGTTCAATTACGTTTTGAGCCAGGGGTTCATCGTCAACAATTAAGGTTTTAATTTCCATTTTATTTAAGTTTTAACTTCAGGTTTACAAGGTGTTTATTGTTTTGATGTTGAATTTGCAGATTGTAATCTTTGGAAGAATACAAATGGTTTAATCGTTGTCTCACATTTTCTATTCCTATTCCGCCATCCTTTTTTCTGATACTTTTGGGAAACTGTTCATAATTGTTTTCTATACTGAATTTTATCCAGCCCGGGGTCTCAAAATCAAAAGAGATGTGAATAAAATCCTTGCCATTTGTTCCCGGAAGACCATGTTTAAAGGCATTATCAATAAACGGTTCAAATATTAGTGGAGCAATTTTAGAGGAGGGCACTTCCCCGTTTATTTTAAATTCGATATTTACGTTTTCGGAAGCACGTATTTTTTGTAGTGCAACAAAATTGGTGACAAATTCAATTTCTTTTTCCAGGGAAATATAATTTTCGCGCGATTCGTAAATAATATGACGCATTAAATCTGCCAGTTGTAAAATTAAATCAGGAACCTTTTCCGAATGAACCAATGCCAGGGAGTAAATATTATTTAATGAATTGAACAGAAAATGGGGATTAAGCTGTCCTTTCAGCGTTTTGAGTTCAGCTTCAAGTTTCTGTTGTTCAATTTTTGCAAGTTTTAGATTCAGGTCCTGCATAGTTAGCCAATCTCTGATAAATTTTAAAAAGGATGTAAATGCCACAAAAATAAGTGTTGTAGAAAAATATGCAGCATGCAGGTTAATATCGAAAGAGCGAAATCTAAATCCAACTTGGAGGATATTCCGAAGTGGAAACATGAGCAAAAACTGGATGAACAGGCTTGAAAGGGTCAGCAATACCATTAGCCAGAATACATAAAATATATAATTTTTGCGTTTTAAAAATCCGGGAATCAGCACCAGCAGGTTTATATATACTGCAATGGCAAACCCCAGATTAGTAATAAATGCTTTTGAAAGTATTACCAAATCGAAATGTACTCTGTCTTCATAATAATAAAAAAGCAGAAGAGTTAATCCCATGCTGATTAGCCAGAACCCCAGATGGGAAGCAATTTTTAAAAAATTATTTTGTTTGAAAAATGGCATCAGATTCGGTCGCGTTTATGAATCAGTTTTTTATAATAATAAAGTAACGGATTACTGTATTTTAAATTTTTCCATGGTCTGCTGGAGTGTGGAAGATGCAGTACCTCAATTCCTTTAGCCAGATAGTTTTTAAATCCGGCTTTTTTTGCCTGTCTGCTAATGGTAACATCATACCAATCTTTTTTTGATGACAATTCTGAAAAATTGAAATTTTGAAGAAAAGGCAGGGAAAGGTAGGTGCAGCAAAAACTTAAACTGTGCGATGTTTCAACCGTATGGTTGTTTTTTATTTTTTCAAAGGTGTAGGGGAAATTATAATTGTTTTGTTTATCAACGGTAATTGCGCCAACCAAACCCGCATTTTCTTTTGATTTTGCAAGTTTTAACAACTGGCTCAGTGTGTCTTTTTTAATAATTACATCAGATTCTACAATAATTAAGGGCAATTTTTTTTCAATTGCCATTTTTTGTGCGGTTTCCAGCACTAATTTATAGTTTGGAGATGGATTATCTGTAACATCTTCAAGATGAACGAGATGAAAGTTCCATCTTTTTTGTTTTTCCAGCAAAAGTTGTTTTGTTTTTGGCTGGCTGAAATCGTTAAAAACGGAATATTCAATGTCACAATCCGACTGGCAAACAGCTTCAATTGTTTTGTCAGTTGTTTCGGGTGAATCTTTAACAGGTGTTATTACAATTGCTTCTGACATGTTATTTTTATGTAACTGCAAAGTTAGCCTTTTTCCCGGTTAAAATCACGCGAAAAAGCCTGGTCGGTTGGCATAACAAGAATATCATCAATGTTTAAGTGTTTCGGACGGGTAACCACAAAAAGGATTGTTTCTGCAATATCCTGTGCAAAAAGGGGTGTAAAACCTTCGTAAACACTTTTTGCACGTTGTTCATCACCCTTAAATCGTACCAGCGAAAATTCAGTGTCAACAGCACCCGGAGCTACTGAAGAAACTTTTATTCCGTATTTCAGAAAATCAATACGCATCCCTTTTGTGAGTGCTTGCACAGCATGTTTGGTAGCACAGTAAACATTTCCCATTGGGTAGGTTTCTTTTCCCGCAATAGATGAAATATTTACAATATGCCCTTCTTTCCTTTCAATCATTTTTGCTGAAACCAGTTGTGTAATATAAAGTAAGCCCTTTATATTGGTGTCAATCATCCGTTCCCAGTCATCGGTATCTCCGTTGTCAATCCTGCTCAGGCCGGCAGCAAGTCCGGCATTATTTATCAGAATATCAATGTTTTTCCAGCTCTCTGGCAGGCTTTCAAAGGCTTTTTCTGTTTCCGGCTTGCTTCTGATGTCGAAATTCAGCGCGAAAACTTTTGCTTCGGTTTCATTTTCTATTTTTTCTTTTAGGCCATTCAGTCTTTCGTTTCTTCTTCCGGTAATAATCAGGTTAAAATTATTTTGAGCAAGCAAATGAGCTGTAGCCTCACCAATTCCGGCTGTTGCACCTGTAATTAAAACAATCTTTTTCATGGTTTTGCAGCTTTTTATTCCTGTGCCGAAATTAAAAAAAATAGCTAATTTTATGGAAAAATCGCTTACTTAATTACCTTTGCTTTTGCTTTAATTACCAGAAAAACCATTTACGTATGAAAGACACAATGCAGCAAGAAAATGAAATCAACCTGGATTCACTGCCTGAACCTGTTGATATTGAAAATATAATTTATTCGCTGATGGTTAATCCCAACTTGTCGAGTATCAATTATTTCAACGATTTTAGTGAAGCCGGAATCTCCCCGGATTCCATTGGCGATGGCGATAACGACGAAATTGGATTGTTTGATATTGACAGTACGGGCGCCAGCATGGCTTTGAGCACTCATGCATTTCATCATCACCTGCAAAATGATCCGCAAAAAGCCACTGAGATTTTGATTTCGAGAGCTACGCGAAAAATGCTTTGTATAGGAGCCCAACCCATTGCAATTAGTGCTTTTTTATACCACATTAATTTTGCTGATCCGAATGGACAGTATATTGCTTCGGGGGCAAAAAAGGGTTTGGAGAATGCTGCTCAAAAATTTAAACTGAAAATTTCAGATAAAAAAATCAGGTTCGATCATTTTTCCGGCCACGGACCGGTTCCGCCTACCATAATAATTAGTATGGTTGGAATGGTTCAGGATAAAAATAAACTTACCACACATGCTTTTAAGCAAAAAGGTGGAAATATTTTTTTAATAGGCCGCTCGGTTGAAGACATTGGCTCGTCTGAATATCTTGAATTTTACCATGGAATTTCCGATTCGCCGCTCCCTGCGTACCATATTGATGATGAGATTAAAATTCAGGAAGCATTGCAGGAATTGCATCAATTAGAGTTGTTGCAAAGCGCAAGCCCTGTTGGAAAAGGAGGTTTGTTTTTTACACTTCTGCGCGCTGCCATTCCAAACGGACTTGGATTTGATATCACCACAGATGCCGAAACAAGGCTCGATTCATTCCTGTTTGGAGAAGCTATGGGGAGAATTTTGATTGAAGTAGAGTCTGAAAAAGAGGACGATTTTGTTGATTTTATGACCGAGCGGAAAATCCCGTTTTTTATGTTAGGCCATATTACAAAGGGCGAAATAAGGATTGATGATAAGTCGTTTGGTTATATCGATAAGATGACTTCGGGCATATAACATTTCACCAAATACAATTACTGGTTTTTAGTTTTTATGGCAGCCGTTCCGTATAAAAATTCTAACCTGAGTAAAAAAGGACAGGTTGAGGAGATGTTTGATCATATCTCGCACCGTTACGATTTGCTCAATCACCTGCTTTCGGCAAATATCGACAAAATATGGCGTAACAAGGCTATTAAAATGCTACGTGCCTTTCAACCCCGGTCTATTCTGGACGTTGCCACTGGAACGGCTGATTTTGCTGTGGCAGCGGCAAAGCTACATCCTGAAAAGATTGTGGGTATCGATCTTTCGGAAGGAATGCTTAATGTGGGCAGGCAGAAAATTGAAAAGAAAGGTTTGTCGCATCTGATTGAACTTCAAAAAGCCGATTCAGAAGCATTGCCTTTCGAAAACTATACATTCGATTCAGCTATAGTTGCATTTGGAGTACGTAATTTTGAAAATCTTGAAAAAGGATTATCCGAAATTTACAGAGTGTTGCGTCCGGGTGGAGTGTTTATTGTACTTGAATTTTCACTTCCCAAAAACAAAGTTTTTCGCCGTTTATATTTCTTTTATTTTACTAAAGTGCTTCCATGGCTGGGCAGACTTGTTTCCAAAGATACCAGAGCCTATACTTATCTTCCTGAGTCGGTAAGGGAATTTCCTGATGGAGACGACTTTGTTCGTATTTTGGAAAAAACCGGATTTGAAAAATGCAGATGGATTCAGCAAACCATGGGTATAGCTACAATCTATGAGTCGCAAAAACCCAAAATTTGAGATTGAATACAATAAAAAATCACTTTATTTGTTTTTGAATTGAATGAACTGAGCAAAATCAGGTGAAAAAAATTTCGTTGGCCATATTGACTATTCTTATTGCATTTTCGGCTTTTTCGCAAAAGCAGAAAGTGAACCACATGACAACTTTCGACGATAAGTTGATTCATTTTGGATTCACATTGGGAATAAATACACTTGACTTTGGATTAGCCCATTATAATCCCATCGGGAATAATCCGGATTTTGTGCCGGAAAACTGGCCACTCGATAAAAAACAAATTGTGGGTTCAGACGAAGTTCGTGCCGATGTTTCCAGCCTTATTCCGGGATTCACAGTTGGAATCATCTCAAGTTTGCGGTTAACAAGAGATTTAGATTTACGTTTTCTTCCAGGTCTCTCATTTGGCGAACGGCAATTGCATTACAATATTCCGGTTTGGGAAACCGATTATTACCAACCCTTGCAATACTATTCCATCAAATCTACCTTTTTGGATTTTCCGTTGCTTATAAAATACAAAGCCCGCCGGATTAACAACGACAGGCCCTATATAATTTTTGGCCCGGCTTACCGGCAAGATATCAGCCGCACAGGAAAAGAAGATTTGGTTCGTTTGAAAAGCGGAGGATTTTATGCAGAACTTGGTGCCGGCTGGGACCATTATTTCACTTTTTTCCGGTTCTCGGTGGAAGCCAAAGTTAGTTTGGGGTTAAATAATTTGCTTGGTGCGCCACCCAGCGAAAACCAACGGCAGTATTACACACATGCAATCAAAGATTTGAAGTCGAACATTTTTACTTTCAGCTTTCATTTCGAATAGCAAATTTTTTCCGAGCAAATTCATTACAAATTATAGCTGCTGCAACTGCCACGTTTAACGATTCGGCTTTCTTTTCAGATGGGTTAAACGAAGGAATATTTAAAGGAAAACTGATTTTGTCTGCCACTTCATTTCGAATACCTCGGCCTTCGTTTCCCAGAACAATAAGCGCATTATCAGGAAGATTTTCTGTGTAAATGTTTTTTCCATCGAGAAAAGTACCGTAAAAAGGGATTTGTGATTTTTGCAGATGTACAGACAGCTCATCAAAAGGAATGAAAATAGTTTTCACTCTTGTAAATGAACCCATTGATGCCTGTATAACTTTTGGGTTAAAAGCATCGGCAGTGTCGGGTGAACAAAACAGGTACTTTATGCCGAACCAGTCGCAGGTTCTAATAATGGTTCCCAGATTCCCAGGATCTTGTATTCCATCTAAAAACAACAAAAATCCTTCAGGGTTGGGCGGAAGTTGCGGTTGCGAAGGAAGCTGACAAATGGCCAGGCAATTCTGCGGCTGTTGCAGCAAACTCGCTTTTTTGATTTCTGCTGATGTGGATTCAATTACTTGGGCTGCGTTGCTAATGAATTTTTTATTTTCCGAAATAAAATCAGGAGTTGCAAATAGTTCTTTCACCTTAATCTCTGATTCTAAAACCTCCAGCACAATTTTATCGCCCTCTGTCAGAAAGCTTTGTTCTTTTAATCGATACTTTTTTTGAGCCAGCGATTTAATCAGTTTTAACTTGTTTTTTCCAATCATCAGAAATGGTTGAGTTATGCATAATAATTGTTCCAAATTTACTGTTTCCATCTAAAACACTTCATTATTTTTGCTGAAATTAAAATTGAAATATTGATTCATAAAACAATACCATATTCATCAATTGCCGGAAAGTTAGTGGCTCTCGCGTTTTTAGCCCTGATTTTTTCCTGTTCGCCAGTAAAGTTTGTTCCCAAAGACCGTTATTTGCTGAATAAGGTGGAGGTTGATGTAGATAATTCTGAAATCAATAAAGAAGAAGCCAAAGTACAAATCAGGCAAAAGGAGAATTATAAAATTTTGGGTTTTGCCAAGTTTCATCTTTGGCTGTATAATTTATCTTCTAAAAATAAACCCGGTAGCTGGCTTAAAAGAATTGGAGAACCACCTGAAATTTATGATGAAGCTTTGGTTGGCGCTTCCCGCGACAGGCTGAAACAGTATTTGGGCAACAAGGGTTTTTTCAGGGCAAGGGTTGATTCGGAAGCGAACTTGAACGAGAAAAAACAAAAAGCCAATGTAAAATATAGAATTGAAACGGGTGAACAGTATAAGATCAGGGAAATAAATTACCATATTTCTGATTCGGCCCTTCAGTCGATTTTTTTTCGGGATTCAACCCAGGCTGTTATTTCTGAGGGTACTCCATTCGATTTTAATTTGCTTGAAGAACAACGCGCTCAAATTGTAAACCTTTTTAAAAATGAAGGGTATTATTACTTCACAAAAGATGAAGTTAGCTATTTGGCAGACAGTAGTTTGCATGAAAAGGAAATTGTTCTTGATCTTTATATTGGGAGCAATGCCCGGCAAGAAGAAACACGGAAATTTAAGCCCCACTATTTAAATCATTTTTACATTTCGGTTTTGCCAGGCACTATTCCGGGTTCGTTGGCACAAAGTAATTTGGGGCAGTTCTCCGATACCATTCACTGGGAAAACCACACTTTGTTTTCTACTCCTGAATTCAAGTATCGACCAGGTCTTTTTCGCAGTTTACTCCAGATGGAGAGTGGGGCACTTTATCGCATTGCCGATGCCAGGCATACGTTTGATGCGTTCAACCGGTTACGCCAGTTTCGTTTTATCGATATTCAGTTTAACGAACCTGATTTTCCAAAAGATTCCAATTTGCTGGATTGCCACATCAGGCTTGCTCCTTTGAGTAAGCAGGCAGTTTCTTTTGATATTGAAGGAACAAATACCTCCGGAAATTTAGGAATTGCAGGAAATGTGAACTATCAGCACCGAAATATGTTTCGCGGAGCCGAGGTTTTTCGATTCAATATAAAAGGTGCAATGGAACGCCAGCAACGTGTGAATGGAAATGTTACGGAATATTTTAATACCCGTGAAATTGGCCCGGAAGCCAGCTTAACATTCCCAAAAATTTTAGGGCCAAAACAACTGGTAAATGCATTTTGGAATTTACTCCCGAAAACGGTTTTCACACTGGGATACAATTTTCAACGCAGACCTGAATACACACGAACAATTGCTAGTTTAAAGTTTGGATACGACTGGATGACATCTGAATACCGGAAGCATACCTGGAACCTTTTGGATTTTAATATGGTGAATCTGTACCAGTTCGATCCTGGTTTTATTGATCGGATTAAAGATCTTTACATCAAAAGCAGTTTTACCGACCACCTTATCCTTGCCTCAAACTATTCGTTTGTTTATAATACCCAGCGGCTGGGCACTACCAATAATTACACCTATTTGCGTTTTAACGTCGAGTCAGCGGGCAACCTTCTTTACCTGTTGTCTGAAACTTTGGACAGACCTTATTCGCAGGTTATTGATTCCATCGGGCCGGGTTCGGCGGAGTTTTATACCCTGGTTAATACAAGGTTTGCACAGTATGTGAAATCTGACGTGGAATTTCGTTACGGGCACATTTTCGATAAATACAACAGTGTAGTGGGCCGTGCATTTTTAGGGGTTGGTTTGCCTTATGGAAATTTTGATGTGTTGCCTTTCGAAAAGAAATATTTTACTGGCGGGGCCAACGGAATCAGGGCCTGGCAGGTTCGGTCTCTTGGGCCTGGAACTTACAGGGCGCCGGCCACCGACTATCCTAATCAGTCATCAGACATTAAACTGGAAGCCAACATAGAATACCGTTTTAGTCTGATAGGATTTTTGGAAGGGGCATTGTTTTTAGATGCCGGAAATATTTGGGCAATTAATGAAAAGGATAACAGGCCCGGTGCACAGTTCAAACTGAATGAGTTTTACAAACAACTTGCACTTGGCACCGGAACCGGTTTCCGTTTCGATTTTAGTTATTTCATTTTCAGGCTCGATTTGGGTATGAAATTGCGCGATCCTTCGCAGGCTGGCGGAAATGGATGGATTCCTGGTCACCGAAAATATACCGGCGATGATTTTAATATTTCATTTGCCATTGGATATCCGTTTTAATACTTTTTGTTTTATTCAAAATTCACATTATTGTTGAATATTTTTTGCATTTTTAGCCCCGTTTTTATGAGAGTTTAAAAGGAAAATGAAGTTTAAAAAAACAAATTAATACACTGTAACTTATGTCTGGTCTTCCTGCTAATCGTGACTCATTTGGTTCAAGGTTTGGTGTTATTGCAGCAACTGCTGGTTCTGCTATTGGATTGGGAAATATTTGGCGATTTCCCTATGTGGCGGGAGAAAACGGTGGAGGAGCTTTTTTAATCATCTATCTGGGCTTTATTCTTGTAATTGGAATCCCGGTTATGTTGTCCGAATTTACCATTGGGCGGAGCGCACAGCGAAATGTTTTTGGTTCTTTCAGAAAACTGGCGCCCGGAAAACCCTGGTATCTTATTGGACTGATGGGCGTAGGTGCAGCGTTTATGATTCTGGCATTTTATACTGCAGTGGCCGGATGGACACTCGAATATATTTTTCAGTCGGTGATAAATGGATTTGAAGGACTTTCGTCAAACGAGTTGAATGGCATGTTTTACTCATTTATTGGCACCCCCTGGAGACCTCTTCTGTGGTTTTTTGTTTTTATGGGGCTTACTGCTGCGATAATTATGTCAGGAGTTCAAAAAGGCATTGAAAAATATACAAAGATTCTTATGCCGATGTTGCTTATTTTGCTTCTGGTATTGGTTGTCAGGTCGGTAACATTGCCCGGAGCAGCAAGTGGAATTTCTTTTTTATTTAAACCTGATTTTAGTAAAATAACTCCATCTACAATCCTTGAAGCCCTTGGCCAGGCATTTTTCTCACTTAGCATTGGAATGGGAACGCTTATTACGTACGGTTCATATATCCAGAAAAATGATAATTTGGGAAACACAGCCGTATCAGTTGCTTTTGCCGATACTTTTATTGCCATTTTAGCGGGAGTGGCCATTTTTCCGGCTGTTTTTGCATTTGGTATTGAACCCGGTTCTGGCGAAGGGTTGGTTTACATTACTCTGCCAAATATCTTTCAGCAAATGCCCGGCGGATATATCTTTTCTCTTATGTTTTTTATTTTACTTGGAGTTGCTGCATTAACATCCACCATTTCGGTTTTGGAGGTTATAGTGGCTTTTTTCTCTGAAGAACTTGGATTAAAACGGAAAGCTGCCACCTGGCTGGCTACCTCGTCTGTTTCAATTTTAGGAGTAATGTGTGTACTCTCAACCAGCACAATGGCCGATGTGAAAATATTGGGATTTACTGTTTTTGATTTAATGAATTTTACGTCGGCTAATATATTATTGCCGCTGGGAGGTTTTTTTATTGTAATTTTTGTTGCCTGGTTTCTAGGGCGTGAAGGTGCTAAAGAAGAGTTATCCAACGAGGGGAAGCTGAAAGTAAAATATATTCCATTTTACATGTTTGTCATTAAATTTATTGCTCCACTGGCCATAGCTTTTATTTTTCTCCAGGGAGTTGGGCTAATAAATTTTTCCTGATGAAGGTTAAGTTGTTGTATTGAAATCGGAGTTTTTTTTGTTCCCCCCTGCAACCAGTAAAAAAAAATTGTCTAAAGTTGTTTTTCTTTGCATAAAGCTTTATATTTAAGCCCATTACTGTAATACCCAAAAATACTGTTGGAATGAAAAACACCTTCAGGCAAATTTTTAAAGGATATTTCAACTTTTCGAAACAAGATCGCAGCGCAGTTGTGGCGTTGAGTGTGATTATCTTTTTGTTTCTGGCAGGCAATATCATTGTCGGAAAAATTGAATTGAACCCCTCTTCAGACTTTTCTGCAATAATCAAGGCATTTGAAGAATGGGAAAAACAAACTGAAAGCGAGAATGAAAGCAGAACCTTGTTTCACTTCAATCCCAATACCATTACTGAAGAAGCTTTGGATTCATTTAATATGCCAGCCTTTATAAAAAGAAACATGTTGAGTTACAGATCTGCCGGTGGGAAATTTAATAAAACCGAAGACGTTCGGCGAATTTACGGAATGAATGACAGTATTTTTTCACTTATCGAAAGTTACATCCGTATTCCGGCTGCTGCCATCGCCAATAATTCGGAAGATGAACCAGGTTTGAAAGTGGCTGCAAAACCAACATTTCAGGTATTTGATCCCAACACGGCCAACAAAGATGAATTACTAAATACAGGTTTTAATCAGTTTCAGGCGTCAAACCTGATAAAATATCGTGAAAGCGGAGGCAGTTTTTCTCAACCTGAAGATTTGTTGATAATTTATGGAATCGACTCTGTGTTTTATAATTCGATAAAAAGTTTTATAAATGTAGCTGAACTGCCCGAAGAAGTGAAGGTAGATAAAACAGTGTCAATTCCAATACGGATTGAACTTAATTCTGCCGATTCCCTTGATTTGTTGCAACTTAATGGAATTGGACCAGTTTATGCATCCCGCATTTTGAAATACCGCAGTTTGCTTGGCGGTTTTTATGGCAAACATCAATTGCTTGAAGTTTATGGTTTTCCGGAAGAAACTTATCATGCTATCAATGAAAATTTAACAATAGATTCACTTCGGGTGGAAAAACTCAGGATTAATTTTGCCGGTTATGCCGAACTAATACGTCATCCCTATTTCGAAAAAAGAAATGTGGAAGCAATATTAAATTTTCGTCAAAACAACGGGCCATTTTCTTCGCATGAGCAATTACTTACTGAGGGCCTGATTGATACAGCATCTTTTGCCCTGATTCGGCCCTACATTACCTGCCGTTAAAAATCTTTAAAAGGGTATATGCTTGTAGGATTAATTATTTTTTTCCTTTAAATTTGATTTACGTTGAATAATTTCTAAATTTGCGCCTCAATTTTTAAATACGGTATAGAAATGATTGTTATTCCGGTAAAAGAAGGCGAAAATATAGAAAGAGCCCTAAAAAGGTTTAAGCGGAAATTTGAAAAGACTGGTGTAATTAAAGAATTACGTGAGCGCCAGAAGTTTACTAAACCTTCCATCAAAAGAAGGGAAGAAGTAAAAAAGGCTGTTTATATTGAAAAATTACAACGCCAGGAAGACTAGTATTATGGATTCCTGGGGTTACAGAATGGGTGAATGAACTATCAGGAATCGTTTGTCAACTATTTAAGGTATGAGAAGAGAAATTCTTCCCATACAGTAACAGCATATAAAAAAGACCTCGATCAATTCGTGTCATTTTACACTGAGATGGTCGGGGAATTTGATGTTAAAAGGGTTGATGCAAAATTTGTTAGAAGCTGGATTGTTTCATTGATGGAGCAGGAATATACTCCGAGGTCAGTGAGCAGAAAAATTTCTACAGTTAAAGCATTTTACCGGTTTTTAATGAAAAATGAAATAGTTGAAAGCAATCCGGCAACAAACGTTACTTTACCAAAAATCAGAAAAAAATTACCCAATTTTGTAGAAGAAAATAACTTGCACCACTTACTGGATGATGGTTATTTCACTGATGATTTCAAAGGTATTAGGGATAAGTTGATTATTACATTACTTTATGGAACGGGTATTAGGTTGGCTGAATTATTAAACCTTAAAGATCGTGACTTCGATACAAAAGGGTATTTAATCAAAGTGTTGGGAAAAAGACAAAAGGAAAGAATAATTCCTTACCCAAGAAGTATTAATCAACTTCTACAACAGTACCTCGAAATAAGAAACAGGGAAATTGGAAACAGTCAGGAAGCGTTACTCGTAACAGAGAAGGGAAAGCCGGTTTACGAAAAATTAATATACAGGGTTGTGAACAAATATTTGGAGCTTGTAACATCATTGGAAAAAAAGAGTCCACATGTTTTGCGTCATTCTTACGCTACTCATTTGTTAAACAAAGGAGCTGATTTGAATGCTGTAAAAGAACTGCTGGGACACTCCAACTTGTCAGCAACTCAGGTTTACACCCACACAACATTTGAAAAATTGCATTCTATATATAAACAAGCCCACCCAAGGGGTTAACTAATAAAAAGTGTTACTATGGAAATTATTATTAATTCAGTACATTTCACCACAGATAAGAAGCTGGTGGATTTCGTAAACAAAAAAGTGAATAAGCTCGATACCTTTTTCGATGGTATCATTAATGCTGAAGTAACATTAAAAGTGCTTAAACCCGAAGCCGCCAAAAACAAAATCTCAGAAATTAAAATTTCAATACCCTCCAACGGTTATCTTTTCGCAAAAAAGCAAGCCGATACATTTGAGGAAGCAACCGATTTGGCCGTTGATGCCCTTCGTAAACAACTCGGTAAATTTAAAGAAAAACTTAAGAGTAAATAAAATTCATTTTTTACAAGTAGAATTTTAGATTTTTAAAATAATATTTTTACATTTGCACACCCTTTTTAGGGGCGTTTCAGAAACAGTCGAATTTAAAGTAGTTTCACCTTATTTACTGATACTTAAGCGTTTTTTGAATAGGTTGAATAGGTGAATTTTTTTCGTGTTTTTACTTTGGATTTGAGAAAGACACGCGTTTTGTCTTCAGTTTTTGATAAAATTTTGTAGTTTTGCAGCGCATTATAGCGTGCAATATATTGCGGGAGTAGCTCAGTCGATAGAGCATTAGCCTTCCAAGCTAAGGGTCGCGGGTTTGAATCCCGTCTCCCGCTCAAAAAATTGAGACTGGAGTTTTAAGCCAATCGCTTTTAACTCCTGTCTTTTTGTGTGTTTAAAGGCCGGAGTAGCTCAGGGGTAGAGCGCATCCTTGGTAAGGATGAGGTCACGAGTTCAATTCTCGTCTTCGGCTCAAATGAATTTAGATAATAATTAAAAAAGATGAAGTTATGGCTAAACAAACATTTGTAAGGGACAAAGACCATGTCAATATTGGTACTATTGGCCACGTTGACCACGGTAAAACTACATTGACCGCTGCTATCACTATGGTATTGGCCAAAAAAGGCCTTTCAGAAATTAAATCATTCGATTCAATTGATAATGCACCTGAAGAAAAAGAAAGGGGTATTACCATTAACACTGCACACGTTGAGTACCAGACTGAAAAACGTCACTATGCTCACGTTGACTGTCCCGGTCACGCCGACTATGTGAAAAACATGGTTACTGGTGCTGCCCAGATGGACGGCGCTATTATTGTAGTAGCTGCTACCGACGGTCCTATGCCGCAAACACGCGAGCACATCCTTTTGGCCCGCCAGGTAAACGTTCCTAAACTCGTTGTTTTCATGAACAAAGTGGACATGGTTGACGACGAAGAATTACTGGAACTGGTTGAAATGGAAATCCGCGAACTGCTCGAATTCTATGAATTTGACGGTGACAATACTCCTGTTATCAGAGGTTCTGCACTGGGTGCTATGAACGGCGAAGCTCAGTGGGAAGAAAAAATAATGGAACTGATGGATGCAGTTGATACCTGGATTCCGCTGCCTCCGCGTGAAGTTGACAAACCATTCCTGATGCCGGTTGAAGATGTATTCTCAATTACCGGACGTGGTACAGTTGCTACCGGACGTATTGAAACCGGGAAAGTTCATACTGGTGACGAACTCCAGTTGATTGGTTTGGGAGCAGAAGGACGCAAAACTGTTTGTACAGGGGTTGAAATGTTCCGTAAAATCCTCGATGACGGACAAGCTGGCGATAACGTTGGTTTGCTGCTTCGTGGAGTGGACAAAAAAGAAATTAAACGTGGACAGATTTTGGCAAAACCTGGTTCAATTACACCGCACACCAGATTCAAAGCTGAAGTGTATGTATTGAAAAAAGAAGAAGGTGGCCGCCACACGCCGTTCCACAACAAATACCGTCCTCAGTTTTACCTGCGTACACTTGACGTAACCGGTGAAATTCATTTACCTGAAGGTCGTGAAATGGTTATGCCTGGTGATAACGTATCAATTGAAGTAGAATTGATTTACCCTGTAGCTCTGAACGTAGGTTTGCGTTTTGCAATCCGCGAAGGTGGACGTACAGTTGGTGCCGGACAGGTAACCGAAATTATTAATTAATCTGTTACAATCTGATTGAAAAATAGAAGTCCCGGGCCTTAGGTCCGGGACTATTTAACGGAAGAAACTCGAAACGGGAGTTTTTGTTTTTTTGTAAGTTCGATTCTTACCTTCCGTACATTAATAACCAAAAGTTGAAATGAAATTAAAAATTTATTTGCAGGAGGCTTACGATGAACTGGTTCACAAAGTGACCTGGCCTACCTGGAAAGAACTGCAAAGCAGTGCATTGGTTGTAATGGTTGCTTCCTTTATTATATCACTCTTAATTTTCGTTATGGATCTGTCATTCAGAAACATGATGGAGTTAATTTATGGATTGTTTTATTAATTGAAACCCGGAGATCAAAAATGAGCGACACAACAAAAAAATGGTATGTTCTTCGTGCAATTGGAGGTAAAGAGAAGAAAGTAAAAGAATATATCGAAAACGAAATCGCAAATGGTGATCTGAAGGGTTTTGTTGAGCAGGTTTTAATACCTACGGAAAAGGTTTATCAAATCCGAAACGGTAAAAAAATCAGCAAAGAACGAAACTTTTTCCCAGGCTATGTTCTGATTGAAGCTACATTGGTAGGAGAAGTGGCACATACGTTACGGAATGTGCCCAATGTTATAGGATTTCTTGGCGACACGAAAGGTGGAGATCCGGTACCAATGAGGCAAAATGAAGTGAACAGGATTTTGGGTAGAGTGGATGAACTTGCTGAAACCGACGAAGAATTGAATATTCCATTCGTAGTGGGAGAAACCGTAAAAGTAATCGACGGACCATTTAACGGCTTTAACGGAACCATTGAGGCAATCAATGAAGAGAAGAAAAAGCTGCAGGTAATGGTGAAGATTTTTGGACGTAAAACGCCTTTGGAACTTAGCTTCATGCAAGTTGAAAAGGAATAGTAACGCTTTATAATTTTATTTATGGCGAAAGAAGTTGCTGGATTAATTAAATTACAAATTAAAGGTGGGGCGGCAAATCCGTCACCACCGGTGGGACCAGCATTAGGTGCCAAGGGAGTTAATATAATGCAGTTTTGTAAACAGTTTAACGGTCGTACACAAGACCAGGCCGGAAAAATTCTTCCGGTAATTATTACTGTTTACAGCGACAAGTCGTTTGACTTTATTATAAAACAACCTCCCGTAGCCGTTCAGTTGCTCGAAGCAGCTAAAGTAAAAAAAGGTTCAGCAGAACCACATGTCAGCAAAGTTGCTGCAGTTTCCTGGGAACAGGTAAAACAAATTGCAGAAGTAAAAATGGCTGATTTGAATTGCTTTACGGTTGAATCGGCAATGAGAATGGTAGCTGGAACTGCCAGAAGTATGGGAATCACCGTAAAAGGTGCTTCGCCATTCAAAAATTAAAATTAAATCTTTTAAGATGGGCAGAATTACGAAAAATAAAAAAGCTTCTCTTGATAAACTCGATAAAGCAAAAGCTTACTCAATTGATGAAGCAGCTCAACTGGTAAAGGAAATTACCTTCACCAAGTTCGATGCTTCAGTTGATATTGACGTAAGACTGGGAGTTGACCCAAGAAAAGCTAACCAGATGGTTAGAGGCGTAGTTTCTTTACCCCATGGAACCGGAAAAGATATTCGAGTGCTCGCTTTGGTAACTCCTGATAAAGAGGACGAAGCCAAAGAAGCCGGAGCGGATTTTGTAGGTTTAGATGATTATATCGAAAAAATCAAAGGTGGCTGGACCGATGTTGACGTGGTTATTACCATGCCTCCTGTTATGGGAAAAGTCGGTCAGTTGGGACGTATTTTAGGTCCCCGAGGTTTAATGCCTAACCCCAAAAGCGGAACTGTTACCATGGAAGTGGGCAAAGCAGTAAGCGAAGTGAAACAGGGTAAAATTGATTTTAAAGTAGATAAATTTGGTATTGTACACACTTCAATCGGTAAAATTTCTTTTCCTCCGGAAAAGATTAGAGAAAATGCCGTTGAGTTCATCAAAACCATCATCAAATTAAAACCTGTAGCCGCAAAAGGTACCTATGTAAAGAGCATCTATCTCTCCAGTACCATGAGCCCTGGTATTAAAGTTGAACCAAAGTCAGTTTCTGACAAAACAGAGTAGAAATGAAAAGTACAGAAAAACAAGTTATTATTAATAACCTAAAGGATCAGATTGATTCGTACAGCCATTTTTACCTTGCTGACATTAGTGGTTTAAATGCTGAAGATACCAGCGATTTAAGGAGACTGTGCTTCAAACAAGACGTAAAACTGGTTGTTACAAAAAACACCCTACTGCGTAAAGCTTTGGAAAGTTCTGCGAAGAATGCCGAAGAGCTTTACGACGCGCTCAAGGGAAACACATCGGTTATGTTCACCGAAACCGGGAACGTGCCTGCAAAACTGATAAAAGACTTTAGTAAAAAACGTAAAAAGCCTGTTTTAAAGGCTGCTTATGTTGAGGAAGCTGTTTATATGGGTGCTGACCAACTCGATGCACTTATTGCAGTGAAATCCAAAAATGAACTTATCGGCGATGTTGTTGCCCTGTTACAATCACCAATGCAAACATTACTCTCACAATTGCAGTCTGGTGGTAATACAATACATGGTGTTCTTGAAACACTGAAAGAGAGAGAATAATTTTTTTTAGAAATCTTTAAAAAACAAATAAAAATGGCAGATTTAAAACAGCTTGCAGAAGAGTTGGTAAACTTAACTGTTAAAGAGGTTAACGAATTAGCTGGAATTCTGAAAAACGAATACGGTATTGAACCAGCCGCAGCTGCAGTAGCAGTAGCAGGTCCGGCAGCAGGTGGCGACGAAAGTGAAACCGCAGCAGAACAAACTGAATTCGACGTAATTTTGAAAGCAGCTGGTCAGTCAAAACTGGCAGTAGTTAAACTCGTAAAAGAATTAACCGGCCTTGGTCTGAAAGAAGCCAAAGCAGTGGTTGACGAGGCTCCAAAAGCAATTAAAGAAAAAATTTCCAAAGATGAGGCAGAAGCCCTTAAAAATCAGTTGGAAGAAGCTGGAGCAGAAGTTGAAGTTAAATAATCGCAATCAGACCTTTTTTAAGGTTGTATGGTTTAGAATCTTGTCAGGCAGGGTTCTAAACCTTTTTGTGTATTTATATTTTATATAATTAACCTGTATAAATACATGTCAGTAAATACAAAAATCGAGAGGATAAATTTTTCCTCAACACAGACAAGGTTTGATTACCCTGACTTTTTAGAAGTTCAAATTAAATCATTTAAGGAGTTTTTCCAGTTAAATTCTACGCCAGAAAAGCGGAAGGAGGAAGGACTGTGGCGTGTATTCGAAGAAAATTTCCCGATAACCGATACCCGGAACAATTTTGTTCTGGAGTTTCTCGATTATCAGGTAGATCCGCCGCGGTATTCCATTCACGAATGTATCGAGCGTGGATTAACGTTTAGTGTGCCGGTAAAAGCCAGGTTAAAACTGTATTGTACAGACCCTGAACACGAAGATTTTGATACCGTTGTTCAGGACGTTTATCTGGGAACTGTGCCCTACATGACCGAAAAAGGTACCTTTATTATTAATGGTGCCGAACGGGTTATTGTATCGCAGTTGCACCGGTCTCCGGGCGTTTTCTTTGGGCAAAGTTTGCATGCCAATGGCACCAAACTTTATTCAGCCCGGATTATCCCTTTTAAAGGATCGTGGATCGAATTTGCAACCGACATTAACAGTGTTATGTTTGCATACATCGACCGGAAAAAGAAATTGCCGGTAACCACACTTTTAAGAGCCATCGGCTACGAAAGCGACAAGGATATCCTTGAGATTTTCGATCTGGCAGATGAAGTTAAAGTTTCGAAAACCGGGCTTAAAAAAGTGGTTGGACGAAGGCTGGCTGCCCGTGTGTTAAAATCGTGGGTGGAAGATTTTGTTGATGAAGATACCGGCGAAGTGGTATCCATCGAGCGTAATGAGGTTATCATCGACAGGGAAACTGTTTTGGAAGATGACCACATCGACGAAATTCTGGATTCAGGAGTGAAAACTATTCTGATTCATAAAGACGATCAACGTCAACAGGATTTCGCCATCATTTACAATACGCTTCAAAAAGACCCTTGTAACTCCGAAAAAGAAGCTGTTCTTCATATCTACCGGCAGTTACGAAATGCTGAACCGCCCGATGAAGCCACGGCACGCGATGTCATAGACAAATTATTTTTCTCTGATAAACGCTACGACCTGGGAGAAGTTGGACGGTACAGAATTAACAAGAAACTGGGTCTTGAAGTTGACTCGGATATTCGCGTTCTGACCAAGGAAGATATAATCGAAATTATCAGGTACCTCATTCAATTGGTAAATTCCAAAACGGATGTGGATGATATTGACCACCTGAGCAACCGCCGTGTTCGTACAGTTGGAGAACAAATGTACAACCAGTTCGGTATTGGTTTAGCCCGTATGGCTCGCACCATTCGCGAAAGAATGAATGTGCGTGATAACGAGGTGTTTACTCCAATAGATTTGATTAATTCAAAAACACTGTCTTCGGTTATCAATTCTTTCTTTGGAACCAACGCTTTGTCGCAATTTATGGATCAGACCAACCCGTTGGCCGAAATGACTCATAAACGCCGTATGTCGGCATTGGGACCAGGTGGTTTATCCAGAGAAAGAGCCGGTTTCGAAGTACGCGACGTGCACTACACGCATTACGGAAGGTTGTGCCCGATAGAAACTCCTGAAGGACCGAATATCGGTTTGATATCCTCTCTTTGTGTTTTTGCAAAAATTACTGACCTCGGGTTTATTTCAACCCCGTACCGTAAAGTTACCGACGGAAAAGTTGACCTTTCCGATGCAGGTTCAGTTTATTTAACAGCAGAAGAAGAAGAAGGTAAAATTATTGCCCAGGCCAACGCGCCTATCGATTCTGATGGATTCTTCATGAATCAAAAAGTAAAATCAAGGCTCGATGGCGACTATCCCTTAATTGACAAGGAAGAAGTTGACCTGATGGACGTTGGCCCAAACCAGATTGCCTCGGTGGCTGCATCGCTTATTTCATTTTTGGAACACGACGATGCCAACCGTGCACTGATGGGATCGAACATGATGCGTCAGGCAGTTCCACTGCTTCGCCCTGAATCACCTATTGTAGGAACAGGTTTGGAAGCCAGGGCTGCTTCAGATTCCAGGGTGCTCATTCAGGCAGAAGGCGATGGTGTTGTGGAATATGTTGATGCAACACAAATCATTGTTCGGTACGATGTTACCGATGACGATCGTTTTGTTAGTTTCGATCCGGAAGTGGTAACTTATCCGCTGCAAAAATATACCAAAACCAACCAGGGAACTACTGTTGATTTGAAACCTATTGTTCTTAAAGGACAAAGGATTTCAAAAGGCGAAATTCTTTCGGAAGGTTATGCAACAGAAAAAGGAGAACTTGCTCTTGGCCGCAACCTTATGGTGGCTTTTATGCCCTGGCAGGGGTATAACTACGAAGATGCCATAGTTATTTCGGAACGTATAGTGCGCGAAGATGTATTTACTTCAGTTCATGTGGATGAATACAGTCTTGAAGTTCGCGATACCAAACGAGGGCTGGAGGAATTTACCTCCGATATTCCAAACGTGAGTGAAGAAGCTACAAAAAATCTCGACGAGAATGGGCTTATTCGTATTGGCGCCGATGTAAAACCCGGCGACATTCTTATCGGTAAAATTACTCCGAAAGGGGAATCAGATCCCTCACCGGAAGAAAAATTGCTGCGTGCTATTTTCGGAGATAAAGCCGGTGATGTGAAAGATGCTTCGTTAAAAGCTTCTCCGTCATTGTCCGGTATTGTAATCGATAAAAAATTATTCTCCAGGGTAGCCAAAGACAAAAAAGGTAAAACTGCCACAAAAACGCTACTCGATCAAATCGATGAAAATTTCGATCGGGAAATTGCTGCCTTGAGGGCACGTTTGGAAGATAAACTTTTTACTCTTGTTAGTGGAAAAACTTCGCAGGGAGTAAAAGATTACTACGGAACTGAAGTTATTCCCAAAGGTGTGAAATTCACTTTGAAACAACTTCAGGAATTAGATTACATCTCGGTTAATCCGGCAAAATGGACAACCGATAAAGATAAAAACGACTTGATCTTCAGGGTGATTAACAATTACATCATGAAGCACAAGGAAGCTGAAGCTTTTTCAAGACGTGAAAGATACAATGTAACCATTGGTGATGAACTGCCTGCCGGTATTATTCAATTAGCGAAAATTTTTATTGCTAAAAAACGGAAGCTTTCAATTGGCGATAAAATGGCAGGCCGCCACGGAAACAAAGGTATTGTTTCGCGTGTGGTTCGCCAGGAAGATATGCCTTTTCTTGCAGACGGAACACCTGTTGACATTGTATTGAACCCGCTGGGTGTACCTTCGAGGATGAATCTGGGACAGATTTACGAAACTGTTCTGGGATGGGCAGGCAAAGAATTAGGGTTGAAATTTGCAACTCCGATTTTTGACGGTGCTACACTTGAAGAAATTTCGGAATATACCGATAAAGCAGGATTACCACGTTTTGGTAAAACAGTACTTCACGATGGTGAAACCGGTGAACCTTTTGACCAGCAGGCAACAGTTGGAGTCATTTACATGATGAAACTGGGGCACATGGTTGAAGATAAAATGCACGCCCGTTCCATTGGCCCATACTCGCTCATTACACAACAACCATTGGGTGGTAAAGCACAGTTTGGTGGCCAGCGTTTCGGGGAAATGGAAGTTTGGGCACTCGAAGCCTTCGGTGCATCTCATATTTTGCAGGAAATTCTTACCGTGAAATCTGATGATGTGATGGGAAGGGCAAAAGCTTACGAGTCCATTGTTAAAGGTGAACCCATGCCGCAACCCGGTATTCCGGAATCGCTCAATGTACTGCTACACGAACTCAGAGGTCTTGGCCTCAGCATTAAGATGGAATAATTTCCAATCTTCCTGTATTTTGGTTCTGTTATAATGATTTTTAATTAGAATTATGGCATTCAGAAAAGATAACAAAGCAAAAGGTGGTTTCTCAAAAATTTCGATCAGTCTGTCTTCTCCCGAAGAAATTCTGGAAAGATCGTTTGGCGAAGTTTTGAAACCTGAAACAATAAACTACAGAACTTATAAACCAGAACGGGACGGCTTGTTTTGCGAGCGTATTTTCGGGCCTGTGAAAGATTACGAATGCCATTGCGGTAAATACAAACGAATTCGTTACAAGGGAATAGTTTGCGACCGCTGTGGGGTTGAAGTAACAGAGAAAAAAGTTCGCCGTGAACGTATGGGGCATATTGCCCTGGTAGTTCCGGTGGCGCATATCTGGTACTTCCGTTCGCTGCCAAACAAAATCGGATACCTGCTTGGGTTACCTACCAAAAAGCTCGATTCTATTATTTATTACGAACGTTACGTAGTAATTAATCCGGGTGTAAAAGCAACTGACGGGGTAAAAGAACTCGATTTCTTAACTGAAGAAGAATACCTCGATATACTCGATTCATTGCCAAAAGACAATCAGTTTCTCGATGATGAAGATCCTAATAAATTCATCGCGAAAATGGGAGCCGAGGCACTTTACGAAATTTTGAGCAGGATTGATTTGGATGACTTGTCTTTTACATTGAGGCACAAAGCAAATACCGAAACTTCTCAGCAGAGGAAAAACGAAGCGCTTAAACGCCTGCAGGTAGTGGAAGCATTCAGGGCAAGTAAAAACCTGAACCGCCCCGAATGGATGATTGTCCGGGTTGTTCCGGTTATTCCTCCCGATTTAAGACCGCTTGTTCCGCTGGATGGCGGACGGTTTGCAACCTCCGATTTGAATGACTTGTACCGCAGGGTAATCATTCGGAATAACAGGTTGAAAAGGCTGATTGAAATTAAAGCGCCTGAGGTTATTCTTCGAAATGAAAAACGAATGTTGCAGGAAGCTGTAGATTCGCTTTTCGATAATTCAAGAAAATCGAATGCCGTAAAAACTGAAAATAACCGGGCACTGAAATCACTTTCAGACAGTTTGAAAGGGAAACAGGGACGTTTCCGCCAAAACCTGCTCGGTAAACGTGTTGACTATTCTGCCCGTTCGGTTATTGTGGTTGGTCCGAAACTGAAAATTCACGAATGTGGTCTTCCAAAAGATATGGCTGCCGAACTTTACAAGCCATTTGTAATCAGGAAACTGATTGAACGGGGGATTGTAAAAACGGTTAAATCGGCCAAAAAGATTGTGGATCGCAAAGACCCGGTAGTTTGGGAAATTCTGGAAAATGTTTTGAAAGGACATCCGGTTCTGCTGAACCGTGCGCCCACACTGCACAGGTTATCCATTCAGGCATTCCAACCGGTAATGATTGAGGGAAAAGCTATTCAGTTGCACCCGCTTGTATGTACCGGTTTTAACGCCGACTTCGACGGTGACCAGATGGCTGTTCACCTTCCGCTTGGAAATGCTGCCATTTTGGAAGCTCAGTTGCTGATGCTTGCATCGCACAACCTGCTGAACCCTGCAAACGGTGCACCTATTCAGGTTCCGTCTCAGGATATGGTTCTTGGTTTATATTACATGACCAAACCACGCGAAGGTTCAAAAGGTGAAGGCATGACTTTCTATTCACCCGAAGAAGTGAAAATTGCTTACGATGAAAGAGCTGTCGGACTCCACTCCATTGTTAAAGTGAAGGTGGAAGACGTGGACGAAAACGGCGAATATTTCAAACATATTATTGAAACGACTGTTGGCCGGATACTGTTTAACGAATATGTTCCGCGAAAAGTGGGATACATTAACCAGTTGCTTACCAAAAAGTCGTTGCGTACCATCATTTCCGACGTTTTCAAAAGATGTGGAAACGCTGAGACGGTAGCATTCCTCGATGCCATTAAAGACCTTGGGTACCACATGGCCTATCGCGGAGGATTGTCGTTTAACATTGATGACGTAATTATTCCTGAAGATAAAGAGACCATTGTTGGAAGTGGTTACGAGGAAGTTGAAGAGGTAATTGCCAACTACAACATGGGTTTTATTACCAACAACGAGAGGTACAACCAGGTTATCGATATCTGGACACATGCCAACTCGAAACTGACCCACTCGGTAATGAAAACCATTAGTACCGACAAACAGGGTTTCAATTCAATTTATATGATGCTTGATTCCGGTGCCCGTGGTTCAAAAGAGCAGATTCGTCAGCTTTGCGGAATGAGGGGATTGATGGCCAAGCCTCAGAAATCTGGCTCAACAGGTTCTCAGATTATCGAAAACCCGATTTTGGCCAACTTTAAGGAAGGCCTTTCAGTACTCGAGTACTTTATTTCAACTCACGGTGCACGTAAAGGTTTGGCTGACACCGCCCTTAAAACCGCCGATGCGGGATATTTAACCCGTCGTTTGGTTGATGTTTCACAAGACGTTATTATTTCGGAAGAAGACTGCGGAACACTGCGTGGTTTGGTGGCAGCAGCCATTAAAAACAACGAAGAAATTGTTGCTTCTCTTCCTGAACGTATTGTTGGAAGAACTTCAGTGCATGATATTTACCACCCGTTAAATGGTGATTTAATTATAAAGTCGGGCGATACAATTACTGAGGAAGTTGCTGCAGCAATTGACGAATCACCCATTGAAACTGTTGAAATCCGTTCAGTGCTCACCTGTGAATCGAAAGTGGGTGTTTGTGCCAAATGTTACGGTCGCAATCTTGCTACCGGATACATGGTTCAAAAAGGAGAGGCAGTTGGTGTAATTGCCGCCCAGTCGATTGGTGAACCGGGAACACAGCTTACACTGCGTACCTTCCACGTTGGGGGTATTGCAGGTAACATTTCGGCTCAATCTGCAGTGGAAGCCCGTTACGACGGGTATGTTGAAATTGAAGAATTGCGCGCCGTTGAAAACAAAGGTGATGACGGCAAACCCGTTGACATTGTTGTAAGCCGGTTGGCAGAACTTAAGATTATTGATAAAAATACACAAATCCCACTTTCTACACATTCCATTCCTTACGGTTCAAAACTGTATGTAAAGAATGGCGATGAAATTAGAAAAGGGAAACTGATTTGTGAATGGGACCCTTTCAATGGGGTAATTATTACTGAATTCGATGGAAAAATTGAATTTGAAAACCTCATAGAAAGTGTTACTTTCCGCGAAGAATCGGATGAACAGACCGGTTACAGCGAAAAAGTGATTATTGAAACCCGGGATAAAACCAAAAATCCGACCCTGAAAATCATGGACAAAGATGGTACGATGATTCGGTCGTACAACTTGCCTGTAGGTGGACACATTTCTGTGGCACAAGGGCAAACGGTAAAAGCAGGTACGGTTCTGGTTAAAATACCGAGGGCTGCCGGAAAAGCAGGCGATATCACTGGTGGTTTACCACGTGTTACTGAACTTTTCGAAGCACGAAATCCCTCCAACCCGGCTGTGGTTTCTGAAATTGACGGTGAAGTTTCACTGGGTAAAATCAAACGTGGAAACCGCGAGATCATCATTACCTCAAAAACCGGTGATGTGAAAAAATACCTGGTGCCACTTTCAAAACAGATTCTGGTGCAGGAAAATGATTACATCAGGGCCGGTACTTCACTTTCCGATGGTGCAACCACACCTTCCGACATTCTGGGCATTAAAGGGCCCACTGCAGTTCAGGAATATATTTTGAACGAAGTTCAGGATGTTTACCGCATGCAGGGGGTAAAAATTAACGACAAACACTTCGAGGTGATTATTCGTCAGATGATGCGTAAAGTGGAAATTGACGATCCGGGTGATACCCGTTTCCTCGAAAAACAAATCGTTGATAAGAACGAATTCCTTTCGGAAAACGACTGGATTTGGAACAAAAAAGTGGTGATTGAACCGGGTGATGCCGAAGGCTTAAAAGCCGGGCAGATTATTTCTGCACGTCGCATGAGGGATGAAAACTCGCAGTTGAGGCGGAAAGACAAAAAACTGGTGGAAGCCAGGGATGCCATTCCTGCAACATCGAGCCAGATTCTGCAGGGTATTACCCGTGCAGCGCTGCAAACCCGAAGCTGGTTGTCGGCTGCATCGTTCCAGGAAACCACAAAAGTACTGAATGAAGCCGCTATTAACGGCAAAACCGATTACCTCGACGGACTGAAGGAAAACGTAATTTGCGGACACCTCATTCCGGCCGGTACCGGGTTAAAAGAATATAAAAACCTGATTGTGGGTTCGAAAGAAGAATACGACAGGTTAATTGATATGAAAAAATAGGACCATGGACGAGAAAAAGCAAAAACAACAGCAGTTGAACATTGAATTGAGTGAAGAAGTGGCCCAGGGAATTTATTCAAACTTGGCTGTTATTACCCACTCCAGTTCAGAGTTTGTTATCGATTTTGTACGCATTATGCCGGGAATTCCTAAGGCGAATGTAAAGTCGAGGGTGATTCTTACGCCCGAACATGCCAAACGGTTGTTGTTTGCTTTGCAGGATAACATTAAAAAGTTTGAAGCCGTTCACGGACCAATTAAGAATGTAAAACCGGGTCCGGGCAATGGAATGCCGCCTATGGCATTTGGCGGTCCAACCGCACAGGCCTGATAAGGTTTATACGAAAAAAAGAGGGATCAGATTACTGGTCCCTCTTTTTCGTTATGCTTTAGTTCTACATAAATTTAATTCGTTTTTGCTGTTCACTTTCGTTAATGGTTTTTTCAAGTCGCGAAAGTTGTGTTTTTTCCATCTTTGCACTCATTATCCACCGGGTAATTATTTTTCTGTATGATAGTGCTTGCTGTGCAAAAAAATTCCATGCTGTTTTGTTTGCTTTAAACAGGTCTTCATATTTGGATGCTAATTTTGAAGGATTTTCGTAGCTGTAAATTTTTGATTTGCCATCTTCTCTGAAATTAAATGCCTTTAGTCCTGCGTTTGTCATTAAACCTGCTTTTTTCAGCTCTTCAACTTTTTTTATATTAATGGCACTCCAGTTGCTTGTTTTTTTTCTGGGTGTAAACCGAATTGAATAACTTTCATCGTCAATGGATTTTCTAACACTGTCAATCCAGCCAAAGCACAAAGCCTGGTCAACCGATTGCGACCAACTCATCGACGGTTTTCCGGTTTTAACTTTATAAAAACCAACCAGTAACTCATTTTCTTTATCGTGGTGTTTTTCCAACCACATTCTAAACTCATCCTGATTCGAAAAGAATGTTACATCCATAGTTTCAATTTCTTAAAATTTTCTCCATGGCCTTGCCTTTGGCCAGTTCATCCACCAGTTTATCCAAATAGCGGACTTTCTGCACCACCGCATCTTCGATTTCCTTCACGCGGTACCCGCAAATCACCCCTTTAATTTTTGAAACATTCGGATTCATTTGTGGCGCCTGTGCAAAAAAAGTTTCAAAATCGCTTTGGCTTTCAATTTGCTGTTGCAGGGTTTGTTTATCATATCCGGTCAGCCAAAAAATAATTTCATCCACTTCCGCTTTTGTGCGTCCTTTTCGTTCTGCTTTTTGAATATACAAAGGATAAACACTGGCAAATTTCATTCTGTAAACTCTGGAATTGTCCATATCTGTAGTTTTAGATTTTAAACTTTTTCAGGTTTCAATTTCCAAATTTTTTCTGAAAGAGGCAAATTTCCGGGAAGGGTAACCAAATCTGGCTGGAACTCTGCAATAAAAATTAAAACCGATAAATGAGATTGTGCTTTATTCCACTGGTTTTCTGATGACTTGGTGAACCGTCCCTAAGTCGGGATCTACCACCCAATAACAGAAAAACCCGGCAACTTGCCGGGTTTTTCTGTTATTTAAAAGTTCAAACTCAAATCATCCATTTTGAAAAAAAATCACTGTCAGTTTGTAATGTACCCGCTTTTTTCAATCATGCGTTTTCCACCTTTGGTCTGAAGGGCTTCATAAACTTTAAAGGCCATGGAAGTTCGGTCCAAATCCTGCCGGACAACAGCATAAACAAACGTTGTGTATGGATAAGACTGGTTTTTGATGGTTTTTTTATCAGGATATACGCCATCCACGCTGAGATGCTTAACTATCTGGTCCCTGACCATTTGTTCCTTGTAATAATAAACAGTGTAACACAGGCCGTTTTCATCCCAACGTAAAGTCGAAAACGGACCTGCCATTCCCGACAATACCGCTTCTGTCCAGTCGGCCATGGGTTCCCCTTTCATCACCAGTGATTCCATCAGTTCCTGGCTACCCGAATTGGCGTTCCTCACATAAGGGGTTATCGGGCTGTCGTTACCCCCTACTTCCTTCCAGTTGGTAATGTTGTTTTTATAAATGTCTTTAATTTGGCTGGTGGTCAGCGAATTTACGGGATTGTTCGTGTTTGTGATAAAAATAAAAGCATCGAGGGCTACCGGTGTAATTTCCAGTTCCACACCCTCCAAACCGGCGGCATCCAGTTCGAAATTGGACGGCTCGCGGGCAACAAGGATCAAATCAGATTCTTTGTTTATCAGGCTCATATAGGCTCCGTGAGTGCCCGAAACGCTTGTCTTTTCATAAAAGTCAGAATAATCATCGATATCGGGATGTACATAAAAAACATTATCGAGGGCCATGTTTCTCGACCAACTGTAATTCAGCCCTAATAATTCACAGTAAATAATGGTTTGCAACGGCCCCGCCGAGGTGGAGCAATCAACTTTGGGATAGTTTTCGGCTGTTAAACCATCTATTACAACGCCAGGGTCTTCGTTTGATTTTTTACATGATAACAGGAGAAAACCAAATAGTAGTCCAAAAGTTAAAGTAATTTTTAAATTTTTCATGGCAGTTTTTTTACGGTAGATATTTTTTTTTAGCTATAGGTTGCGCCCTATCCTGAAAAAAAATTAAAAAATTCATGAGAACTTTTTTTCAGAGGGAAGTCCAATCACTCCCGAACCGTAAAAAAACGTTTGCCGATCTAATTTCCGTTACTTAACAGATTTTCGCTCAATGCCTGCAACGTACTCTTCTTATGTGAGTTTGGTACTAGTACAGAAATGTTGTGGCGACTTCCCCCGTATGAAATCATCCGGATAGGAATACCATCGAGTGCGTTAAACACTTTTGACGCAAATCCACGTTCTTCAGCAATAATATCACCAACAATACAAATAATGGTCATATTATCATCCACTTCCACAGTTCCAAATTTATCCAGGTCATTTTTTATTTTTTGCAGATTATCTTTTTTATCAATGGTAAGCGAAACAGCTACCTCCGAAGTTGAAATCATGTCAATTGGTGTTCTATACTTTTCGAAAATCCGGAATACACTTTTCAGAAATCCGTATGCCATTAACATCCTGTCAGAACGTATTTTAATGGCAGTAATTCCATCTTTTGCTGCTACGGCTTTAATACCTGTACCCGAAGATTCAGCAGTAATAAGTGTTCCGCCGTCGGCAGGATTCATCGTATTTTTTAATCGCACCGGAATATTCTGAACTCTGGCAGGAAATACAGTTTGCGGGTGTAAAATTTTTGCGCCAAAATAAGCCAGCTCAGCCGCTTCGTTAAATGAAAGTTGCTCTATTTTTTTGGTATTCTCCACATAGCGTGGGTCGTTGTTATGAAAACCGTCAATATCAGTCCAAATCTGAATTTCTTCGGCATCAATTGCAGCACCTAAAAGCGATGCAGTGTAATCACTTCCCCCGCGCTGCAGGTTATCAATTTCACCGCTGGCATTCCGGCAAATGTATCCCTGGGTAATGTAATAAGTGGTGGGCCCCACTTCTTGGAGCACCTTTTCTGCATGTTCCCTGATATAATTAGAGTCAGCCATTTTATCTTCATCAATTCGCATAAACTCGAGTGCCGGAAGCAATTTGCAATCATACCCGTTTTCATTCATCAACAGGGTAAAAAGCTGGGTAGAAATTAGTTCGCCTTGTGCAAGGATTGTGTTTTCACCAACTTGTGAAAATTTTCCGGAAGTAAAAGATTTTATAATATTGAAAGCAGACTTTATAATTTTTTGTCCTTTTTTCCTGTTTTCCTCACTTTCAAAAAGTTTTTTCACCACCTTTTTATAGGATGCCTCCAGTTGCCCAATAGAAATACTCGCCGTTTCCCGGTTCTTTTTCCATAACAACCCCGATATTTCGACCAATGCATTTGTAGTACCCGACATAGCAGAAAGCACCACAATTTTTTCTTCTCCGTCAGCAATAATTTTCATTACAGCCCGCATATTTTCGGGCGAGCCAACTGAAGTTCCGCCAAACTTTAAAACCTTCATTTTTAAATTGCTTTTAATCTGTTGTTTAGTTGCAAAGATGTATATTTTTTCTCAAAAAACTTTTCAAAAAAGAATTCAACCAAATCTTTTCCTGAAGAATCTGTAATTCCAATTTCGGGGGCATAAACTATTGCTTCGAGGCCAACTTCATCAGCTTTTTCTTTTAAAGCTTTTGCATGCAACGGATGGTGGTTCAATTCATCTTCGTTGGCAGGAATTCCGTTTTTATGTTTATTGAACACGAATATGGGCGGGTCTTTTTTATCCATTTTACTTAGAAAATCCAGTTCCCGGCGGATTTCATACTGCGCAAACAAATCCACTCCATCCATATTTTTAATTCCGAAAGCTGTGGCAATGGCCAATAATTGTTCTGGCGTATCAGACATGGGAACACCGATGATTTTCTCCCATTGAAATATGTCGTATGTAGATTGCGTTGCAAATGCTCCGGCACAGGTTAAACGTGTTGATTCCCGAAGAACCGGATCCACATTTTGCAAATCGGCCATATCGTCGGAAAATGCCAGCCAAAGCGCAGTTCCGGCTCCTGCAGAACCTCCCGAGCAGGCAATCCGGGTTTTATCGATGTTATATTTATTGGAGTTGTACCGAATGTATTGCAAACACCTTTTCGAGTCGTTGAAACTTGCTATAATTCCATAAGGGGCCTCGGTCATAAACCGGTAGTTGATGGTGGCCACTGAAACGCCGGCATCCAGAAAACGCACCAAATCTTCCGACTCAAAATATTTCGATTTGTCGCCTCCAATAAAACCGCCACCATGAATGTAAATTACAAGTGGAGTGGGAGTTTCCGACTTTGCCATCCAAATATCAAACGTGTTGCGTGGATGGGCGCCGTATCTTTCATTTTCAAAGGTAGCCCGTTCTCCTCTAATGTTTACAGGTTCCTTTATTTCTGTCAATTCAACTCTGTTTCCCAAAATAAAACTGTTTCATTTTACATTAAATGACGTTAATTATTTACGCCACTCTTTTCATTCACTGCGCTCTGATTTTCAATTCAGAAACTGAAATTCGGGCAAAAGTATGATTTAATAAAAAGAGACAAAAATTTTTACAGGAAAAATTAAAACGAACCAAAAATGGCGTGCTTTTCTGAGTTGAAGTAAATGGTGGAGTAAATGTTGAATCCCTCCTTGTTGGTAGTTAGTTTTCGCTCAATATAAAGCACCGGCTGGCCTTTTTTTAACTGAAGCAGGTTTTTAATTTTTTCTTTGGGAACAAGAGCTTTCAGTTGCTGCTCGCCTCCCAAAATATTTATCTGGTAATGTTTTCGTAAAACTTCAAACAGCGATTTGTTCTCCAATGACCGGCTTGTGAACCGGGGCAGATTGATGTTTGGCAGGTGGTTGATGTCGTAAAAAACCGGTTGGTCGTCCACATACCGCAAACGTTCCATGTAAATGCACCCTGATTCCTTTTCCAACTCTGAAAGTTCAAACGCAAACTTTTCGGGCCATTTTCTGATTTCCGGTTTTTGCAAAATATCGGTTTTCAGGTACCTGACCCCAACTGCCGAAGCCGTGCCTGCAATGGACAAAATACCAATGTTTTGCGGCGGTTTTCGCACAATACTTCCCTTTCCCTGTTTTTTCAATATGAGTCCGTCTTTTACCAACGTGTCCAGCGCATGGCGAACCGTTGGGCGCGTCATTCCATGCACGGCACACAACTCGTTTTCCGACGGCAGCAAACTTCCTTCCTCATAAACTCCTGAAAGAATATGCTTCCGAAGCATTTCATATAATTTACGGTATTGCGGCACTTGATTTACCATGCCCCAAAGTTAAAAATATTTTAAATACATAAACCAACTTGTATTTACAAGTTATTCTTTTTATTTTTACACCGTCATAATATCTGGGCTCATTAAATGCCAGATAATATGCTGTGAACAATAAAAGCTGAAATTGAGAATTTGTAACAACAAGTCAAACAAAATAATTCAAAAGAAAAAATGGCAATACCTGTAATGATGCCCCGCCAGGGCCAGTCTGTTGAATCCTGCATCATGGGTCAATGGTACAAGTCGGTGGGCGACGAAGTGAAAGAGGGCGACCTGCTCTTTTCATACGAAACCGACAAGGCTTCGTTTGAGGAAGAAGCAAAGTCAGAAGGAATACTGCTGGCAATCTTTTTCGACGAAGGCGACGAGGTGCCGGTGCTCACCAATGTAGCCGTAATTGGCGCCGAAGGTGAACCGGTGGATGAATTTGCTCCAGGCAGTGAAAAAACTCCCTCTGCTGAGAAAGAACCGGAAAAGGAAGAAAAAGAGGAAGAATCGCCAAAAGTGATTGAGTTCGATGTGGAAGAAAATGAAACCGGGAAACGCATTCGCATTTCGCCGCTGGCCAAAAATATGGCCGAAAAAATGGGCGTGGATATTCATTCGCTAAAAGGCACCGGCCCACGCGGCAGAATCATTGCCCGCGATGTGGAGGTAGCCGCAGAAACGGTTCAAAAACCTGCGACAAAATCAGAACCTGCGGCCAAACCTGCACCTGTACAAAAAGCACAGATCTTGCAAACCGGAGCTGATTTCGAAATAAAATCCATTCCGAATATCCGGAAATTGATTGCAACCGCCATGCATCAGTCGCTGCAAAACTCTGCACAGCTTACCCACCACCTCAGCGCCGATGCGCGGCAACTGCTGAAACTGCGTAAAAAATACAAAGCCGAATATTCCGAAGGAAAAATTCAGCAGAACGTTACCATCAACGATTTGGTATGTTTTGCCGTTATCCGGGCGCTGGAAAAATTTCCGCAGGTAAATACCCACTATTTGGGCGATAAAATAAAATGGTTCAAAAAAGTGCATTTGGGGCTGGCTGTGGACACCGACCGCGGACTTATGGTTCCGGCGCTGCAAAATGCCGACGACCTCTCTGTCACTGGACTTTCCAATCAATTGCAGCAACTGGCTACACAGGCGCGCAGCGGGAATGTCAATCCCGATTTGCTGAGTCCGGAGGCAGCTACATTTACGGTCTCCAACCTCGGAAATTACGGTGTGGAAATGTTTACGCCGGTCATTAATCTGCCGCAAACTGCTATTCTGGGCGTTTGCACCATCGTACTGCGCCCAATGGAAATTGAGGAAGGTGTGTATGGTTTTGTGCCAATGATTGGCCTGTCGCTCACCTATAACCACCAGGCAATTGACGGCGGCGAAGCAACGCGGTTCCTGGCAGAGGTGAAGGAGCAGATAGAGGGGCTTTCAGTTTAAAGTTAAATGTTCAAAGTTTAATGTATGAAGTTGCAGGTTACAGGTTTCAAGTAGCAAGTTAACGTGGAACCTGAAACCTGGAAACTGAAACAAAAATTAAAATAAAATAAAATAACGATGCCAAAAGTACAATTCATAAATCCCGACGAAGTAAGGAAACCCAGACAACTGGAATTTAAACCGATTCCAATCAATCAGTACAACAAAACGATTGAAGAAGAAAAAGAAAATTTCTCCAAAGAAGATTTCCTGCGCATTTTTAACGACATGGTGGTTATTCGCGAGTTCGAAACCATGCTGAACCTCATCAAAACCCGTGGCGAATACAACGGTATTCCGTATAACCATCCTGGCCCGGCTCACCTTTCCATTGGTCAGGAAGCAGCGGCAGTGGGAATGGCCTATAATCTGGATGTGGAAGATTTTATCTTCGGTTCGCACCGCAGTCACGGCGAAATTTTGGCCAAAGGATTGTCGGCCATTGCCAAACTCGATGATGAAACGCTGGAAAACATCATGGAAAAACATTTCGACGGAGTTACGCTTGCGCCTGTAAAAGCCGGCCACACCGGAACCACCAAAGAACTGGCGGTAAAATTCCTGCTTTACGGAACGCTGGCAGAGATTTTTGCCCGCGAAACCGGTTTCAACAAAGGGCTGGGCGGTTCCATGCACGCCTTTTTCACACCGTTTGGCGTTTACCCGAACAATGCCATTGTGGGTGGCTCAGGCGACATTTCGGTTGGCGCGGCGCTTTACAAAAAAGTGAACCGCAAAAAAGGAATAGTGGTGGCCAATATTGGTGATGCTTCTATGGCTTGCGGGCCTGTTTGGGAAGGTTTGGCGTTTGCCACCATGGACCAGTTTACTGAGTTGTGGGAGGGCGATATGAAAGGCGGACTTCCGCTCATCATCAACATCATGAACAACCAGTACGGCATGGGCGGCCAAACCTGTGGCGAAACCATGGGATACGAAGTGGCAGCCCGCATCGGTGCAGGCCTGAACAAAGATCAAATGCACGCCGAACGGGTGGATGGTTACAATCCGCTGGCGGTTATCGATGCCTACCGCCGCAAAAAGAAAATTCTGGAAGAAAAACGCGGTCCGGTGCTGCTCGATGTGCTCACTTACCGGTACAGTGGCCACTCTCCTTCAGATGCTTCGTCCTATCGTTCGAAAGAAGAAGTGGAAGCATGGGAAAGCCAGGATTCCATTGTTTGGTTTGGCAACGAGCTGGTAAAAGCCGGTATTGCCACCAAAGAAGAACTGGAAAAGATTAAAACCGAAACTGAAAATATTGTCACTTCTACTTTGAAGCTGGCCATCGACGATGAAGTTTCGCCCCACATGGATATGAAAAAATATCCGAACCTGATTGGTGAAATGATGTTCAGCGATCAGAGTGTGGATAAAATGGAGGACCGTGAGCCGGACGTAAATCACCCAATGGAAGAAAATCCGAGGGTAAAACAGTTAGCTACCAAAGAACGGTTTATGTTCGACGAAAATGGCAAACCGCACTCCAAAATAAAAACCTATGCATTACGCGACGGTCTGTTTGAAGCCATTGCCGATCGGTTTTACAAAGACCCGACATTGATTGCCTACGGGGAAGAAAACCGCGACTGGGGAGGTGCATTTGCTGTTTACCGTGGCCTCACTGAAGCGCTGCCATACCACCGCCTGTTCAACTCACCCATTTCCGAAGGCGCCATCGTGGGAACGGCCATTGGTTATGCCATGTGCGGCGGACGGGTGATTCCTGAAATCATGTACTGCGACTTCCTGGGCCGCGCCGGCGACGAGGTGTTTAACCAGTTGCCCAAATGGCAGGCCATGAGCGGCAACGTGTTGAAAATGCCCGTGGTTATCCGCGTTTCGGTAGGTTCAAAATACGGCGCACAGCACTCGCAGGACTGGACTGCACTGCCCGCCCATATTCCCGGGCTGAAAGTGGTGTTCCCCGCTACGCCTTACGATGCCAAAGGGTTGATGAACGCTGCCCTGCAAGGGACCGATCCGGTTGTTTTCTTCGAAAGCCAGCGCATTTACGATATTGGCGAAATGTTCCACAAAGGCGGCGTTCCGGAAGGATATTACGAAATACCGCTGGGTGAACCTGACATAAAAAAAGAGGGCGGCGATGTGACCATTCTCTCCATTGGCGCCACGCTTTACCGGGCGCTGGATGCTGCAAAAATTCTGGAAGAAAAATATGATTTATCGGCAGAAGTTATTGACGCCCGCTCGCTGGTGCCGTTTAATTACGATTTGGTGATTGAATCCATCAAAAAAACAGGTCGCATTGTGATTACCGGCGATGCATCGGGCCGCGGGTCGTTTATGCGCGATTTGGCCTCGAACATTACCGAACTGGCATTCGATTACCTGGATGCCCCGCCTGTGGTGGTGGGTTCGCGCAACTGGATTACACCGGCCCACGAACTGGAAGACTATTTCTTCCCGCAGCCGGAGTGGATAGTGGATGCCATTCACGAACGCATCCTGCCTTTACCCGGCCACACCCCGGAAAATGATTTTACGGAAGAAGAACAACTGGACAGAAATGCACGGGGGATTTAGGGTGGCGCGGTTTTGAATCGCGCATGAAAAAAGGCAGCAGGTTTTTGAAACTGCTGCCTTTTTTTTGTGGACTATTCTGTGTATTGATTCATAAGATATTACAGGTAGTTATTTTTATTTTTTTCTATATATATTTTAATCGATGTGATAAATTCTTTCATCTCATCAAACATGTCCCTTATAATTTCTTTTTCAAAAACTACATAAGTGTCATAATCGCCTTTTGTTCTGCGGTTGAATGCTTTATTAATTATTTTCCCGTATTTTGAATCAATTAAACCACTATGAATGAATTTTTTATTGAACCACCCGATGAGTTGCGCATGTTTTGAAGTTTCGAATTCGTAGGCTAATCCTAATGCGAGTAAAGAATAAAACATGCCATAGTAAATCCTGTTAACTGCTGAGCGAAGTCTTTCATTTTCAATTAGTAATTTAACATCCTGAATTGTTTCCTCAGCTTGTTCAAATCGGTATGAGATTAAATTCTTTCTGTCTTCCTTGTCGAGTGTCATGCGTAAATACCGGATTTTATTGCATTAACATAAATTGGCTGTTTCCCGCGAATGGTATTTAATTCATGATTTGAAATTATATGAACATCCAGCAGGATATCGTATTTCAAATCAATATCATAGCATAAGTCAAGGATTCTGTTTTCATCTTTTCCCGTATAATCCTCATTTAAAATGATTAGCACATCATAATCTGAAAATTTATTTGAATCGCCACGGGCCTGTGAACCAAATAGTACCACATCTTTTACAGAATCACCATAATGATGAATCAAATGGTTTTTTAAATCTGACAGTATTTCATTAATGCCTGCACTCATCATTTTTATTTTTTATAAAAATACGAAAAAGAATGAAACGAGCATGTAAAATATTTACATCCAGGGTGATGATTAAAATACGTGCGAGTTCCATATGATACCTTTGAAAATGAACAATTTTAATCATATGAAACCTACATGACAATTTTTTGACACCCACGAGAAT
>NZ_JAWLCI010000016.1:46836-71691 GCF_041687215.1 Mariniphaga sp. | reverse complement strand
GAACAGTCGTAAAATCCAACAGGTGGAAAGGATTTTGGAATGAATTTTCTGAAAGGTATTATACAAAATTAACTGCGTAATATGAGAACTGCACCCCTATTTTTTAAAGAACCCGCGACCCAAATCCGCCAGCTGGCGGATCGTGCTCTACCAACTGAGCTATTCTCGCAATATTATCACTATTTTTTACAGAACCCGCGACCCAAATCCGCCAGCTGGCGGATCGTGCTCTACCAACTGAGCTATTCTCGCAATATTATCACTATTTTTTACAGAACCCGCGACCCAAATCCGCCAGCTGGCGGATCGTGCTCTACCTCCCGATAACTATCGGGATGAGCTATTCTCGCATTAATATAACTATTTTTTACAGAACCCGCGACCCTCCCGATATAAATCGGGATGCTCTGCCTGCCGGCAGGTATTCTCGCAAAATTTTAAAAAAAGTACCCGGAGGGGGACTTGAACCCCCACAGCCATAATGGCCATTGGATTTTAAGTCCAACGTGTCTACCATTCCACCATCCGGGCATCCTTAAATAAAAAAAGAGCGAGAAACGGGACTTCCCGATAGTCATCGGGACAGGCTTCTCGTCCCCTTTCTCTCTCCCTGAGCGAGAAACGGGACTCGAACCCGCGACCCCGACCTTGGCAAGGTCGTGCTCTACCAACTGAGCTATTCTCGCAATATTATCACTATTTTTTAAAAAACCCGCGACCCAAATCCGCCATCTGGCGGATCGTGCTCTACCTCCCGATAACTATCGGGATGAGCCCTGCCTGCCTGCTGGCAGGTATTCTCGCATTATTTTTTTTGTTAAAGAACCCGCTTTTAAAGCGATGCAAATATATTGCTAATTTTTTGTTATCGCAAAATATTAAAAAAAAATTCCCCTGAATTGTAAGGTTGACATAACCTCAGCGCAATCCGGCCAGTTTTTTAATCTCATTGAGTTTGTTTAATGCTTCAATGGGTGTAAGGTTGTTTATATCGAGATGGGCAATTTCATCGCGAATTTGTTTTAGAACCGGATCGTCCAGTTGAAAAAAGCTGAGTTGCATGCCTTCGCGTTTGGAGCCGATTTCCCCCAGCGGTTTTGCCAGGTTTTCTTTTTCTTTGCTTCCTTCCAGTTTTTTCAGAATTTGTTCGGCACGTTTGGTAACCGATTTAGGCATGCCGGCCATATTTGCAACATGGATACCAAAACTGTGGTTGCTTCCGCCCCGAACCAGTTTGCGGAGGAAAATTACTTTATTGCCCACTTCCTTAATGGAAACGTTGTAATTTTTCACCCGCGGAAAAGCGCCTTCCATTTCGTTTAACTCGTGGTAATGGGTGGCAAAAAGCGTTTTTGCTTTGGCGCGTGGATGCTCGTGCAAATGTTCCACAATGGACCAGGCAATGGAAATGCCGTCGTAAGTAGATGTTCCTCGCCCCAGTTCGTCGAAAAGAATGAGGCTTCGGTCTGAGACGTTGTTCAGAATGCTGGCTGCCTCGTTCATTTCCACCATAAATGTGGATTCGCCAAGCGAAATGTTGTCGGAGGCTCCAACACGGGTAAAAATTTTATCCACCAAACCGATTTTGGCTTTTTGCGCAGGAACAAAACTTCCCATTTGTGCCAGAAGCGTTATCAGTGCAGTTTGTCTGAGCAGCGCTGATTTACCCGCCATATTTGGTCCGGTGATAATAATTATCTGTTGTTCTTCCTGATCGAGATGCACATCGTTGGCAATATACGATTCGCCTATGGGTAACTGGTGCTCGATAACCGGATGGCGGCCTTCTTTGATATCGATTTCATTACTGTCGTTTATTTCTGGTCTGTAATAACCATAACTTTTGGCACATGTGGCAAACGAAATCAGGCAGTCAATTTTAGCCAGAATATTTGAATTTAACTGAATGGCCGAAATGTATTCTGACAGCGCCAGAATCAAATCATTAAAAAGTTGAGTTTCGAGAGTCAGAATTTTTTCTTCAGCCCCCAAAATTTTTGATTCGTATTCTTTTAATTCTTCAGTAATGTAGCGTTCGGCGCTCACCAGGGTTTGTTTCCGAATCCACTCAGACGGAACTTTATCTTTGTGTGTATTTCGCACTTCAATATAATAACCGAAAACATTATTGAAACCCACTTTTAACGACGAAATGCCGTATTTTTCACTTTCCCTTTTTTGCATCTGAACCAGGTAATCTTTACCAGACCAGGCAATTTTGCGCAAATCATCAAGTTCCTCCGAAACACCTTCGGCAATCACTTTTCCTTTATTTACGGCTGTTGGCGGGTCGGCCACAATTTCTTTCTGAATGCGGTCGCGGATGAGGCTACAGGAATTCAACTGTTCGGCAAACCGGTTCAATGTTTCATTTTCTGCATCGGCACAAACCTGTTTAATGGGAGCAATGGCGTTCAGCGCATTTTTCACCTGCACCATTTCACGCGGATTAATACGCCCCACAGCCACTTTGGAAACCAACCGTTCCAAATCGCCAATTTGCCGCAGATGGTCTTCCAGATTTTCCTTTATTTCGGGGTGTTTCAGAAAAAATTCCACGGCATCGAGTCGCTCGTTAATCGGACCAATGTCTTTCAAAGGCAGTGCCATCCAGCGTTTCAACAGGCGCGACCCCATGGGTGTAATGGTTTTGTCAATTACCTGGAGTAACGATTTTCCCCCTTCGTGGATGGGCGCAAAAAGTTCCAGGTTACGAATGGTAAACCGGTCGAGCCAAACGTAATGTTCTTCTTCAATCCGGCTTAATCCTGTAATATGCTTTATCTGATGATGTTGGGTCAGGTCGAGGTAGTGAAGTATCGCACCCGAAGCAATAATAGCCAAAGAAAAATTTTGAATGCCATACCCTTTCAGCGAAGTGGTTTCAAAATGACGGATGAGGCGGTCGGAGGCAGCATCGCTTGTATAAACCCAATCATCAAGGTTGTAGGTGTAATATTTATTCCCGAAAATTTCGGTGAATTCCTGACCTCTGCCCCGCTGAAATAAAACCTCTTTGGGTTGAAAAGAACTGAGCAGCTTGTCAATGTATTCGTAATTTCCTTCGGCAGTTAAAAATTCGCCGGTTGAAATATCGAGAAAGGCAACCCCAGCCATTTTTTTATCGAAATGAACCGATGCAAGAAAGTTGTTTTCCCGGTTTTCAAGGATGTTTTCGTTGATGGAAACACCAGGAGTTACCAGTTCAGTTATGCCGCGCTTCACAATATTTTTGGTGAGTTTCGGGTCTTCCAACTGCTCACAAATTGCTACTCGCTGCCCGGCACGAACCAATTTGGGAAGGTAAGTGTCGATGGCATGATGCGGGAACCCGGCAAGTTCCACATAACTGGCTGCGCCGTTTGCGCGGCGGGTGAGTGTAATGCCCAAAATTTCGGCCGTTTTTATGGCGTCTTCGCCAAAGGTTTCATAAAAATCGCCTACCCTGAAAAGCAGTACGGCATCAGGATGTTTGTCCTTGATTTTGTAATACTGCTTCATCAAGGGCGTTTCCACATATTTTCTCGATTCTGTCATCGGGAAACAAAGATAGTGGTTTGGTTTTCCCAACGAAAATATTCAGGGGCTGGTTCAGTCAATATTTTTCAACAAAAAATCAAGGTAACATTTGCGGTTAATGAGTTTTAATTCTCCATTATATTCGGTTTTCCAGGCTTTGGGAATTCTGAATTTATCTTTGTTCAATTTAATTTCATAACCTGCAAGGCCTGTATCCGTCTCTTCTACGTAATCTATTTCTGTACCTGAATAGGTTCGCCAAAAATAAGAATGTACATTTTTTCTGTGATATAGTATTTGTTTCCTGCGTTCAGCTACAATAAAGTTTTCCCAAAGATTCCCGACATCAGTCCTCAAATCAAATGGTTTTAAATTGTCGATTAAAATGTTTCTTATACCATTGTCGTAGAAATAAATTTTATCCATTTTGGAAACTTCATTTCGTGGATTACGACTAAATGCAGGAAGCCGGAATATTACAAACGCTTTTTCCAACAAATCAATATATCGTTCAACAGTTTCGCGGTTAATCCCCAGTTTGTTGGTTAACTCATGAATGGAAACCTGCTGCCCGACCTGAAAAGCTATCAAACGGAGCAAATCCCTTATTTTGGCTATATATTTGACTGTTGTCAGTTGCAAAACATCTTTGAAAAGATACGATTCACTAATGTCTTCCAGCATTTCCTTTTTTTCATTCGAACTGCTAGTGTAAACTTCAGGATACAATCCGTAAATCAATAAATCTTCCAGTTGCTGATCAAATTCATATTTGTTCTTTTCATCGGAAATCTCTTCCAATGACAAAGGGAGCAGATGAAAAATCCGTTTCCGTCCGGTTAACGGTTCTGAAGCACTGTTAGCCAAATCAAATGAAGATGAGCCAGTTGCAATAACTTTCAGGTGCGGCATTTCATCATACATAATTTTTAAAACCAAGCCAATATCCGGCACACGTTGCGCTTCATCAATAATTAGCAGCTGGTATCCTTCAGTGAGATCAGAATAAACTTTTAAGTCGCGCTGTATTAAAAGGTTTTCATTTTTACTCAAATCTGCTGAAAGATACAAAGCCCTTAATCCCGATTCTTTCTCCAGGTTTTTCACAAGTGTAGTTTTCCCTGCCTGTCTGGGGCCATAAATCAGCATTATTTTCCTGCTTTTTGCCAGGTGGTTCAAACATCCTTTTTGAATATACCGGTAAATCATTGTCTAATATTTATTTCAAAAATACAAAAATTTACGGTTGACCATAAATATTTATACTAAATTTTTACGGTTGACCATAAATATTCATATAAAATTTTTACAGTTAAAAAGAAAAACAACATTTAATACAGCCCGGCATAACACCATTAAACTTATAAGATAAAATACCACATGGAATTTTTGTGGAAGAAAGATGCCAGATAAAACAAAAAACAACAACCAACCGGTAACCAGAATAAAATAATACCGGGTAACCGGCCTCCATCTTTTTATTTTCCAGAGTATTGCAAAAACTAAATGTAAGGAAATGGCCCACATCAGATTGTAATTTGGAGACATGGCCGGATAACAAACCACGATATAACTACCCCCATAAATCCGTAGAACCCAAAAATAAGGTAGTCTAATTTGTAATTTATTTTTCTTTTTCTGTATTGGTTAAAAGATATCCAACCCACAACAAAAAGCAAAATACCAAAAATTACTGCAGGACTGGCTATTTTTAAACTTTTATACCTCATTTCGGGGGCCTGGTAAATAACATGCGTGGATTTTACAAGCGGTCTTATTTCATTTTCGCTTTTTAGTGTTGCATGTGCAAAATGTTTCATAAGATAATCGGGCAAAAACATTTCCTCGAAAACCGATGCTTTTTGATCTGAAAGCGCAGCAACAACCAGATCGATTCCAAAATTCAGCCACAATAATTTTGAATGATACTTTTTAATTAATTCCCGAAAAGTTTTTTGATTTTGGGAGTTTTCAGGAAATATAACTTCTCCGTCAGTTTGTTCCTGAATAACATCACGAATACGGGTAGCACAATTATCAAAAAAAAAGTTGTAACGGTAAATTCTGTTTTCCTCCCTGGCATTCCAAAGCAGGAAATCAAAAACTTTTTGTTTTTCAGCCGGGGTAACATTCAAAATTTGTTCAACTATGCTTCTTTGGTCGGTTATATATTCCTCAGCAAAAGTGGAAAACTCATAAGCGCCAAGCAAATAATCGGTTTGTCCGCTCGCAAACCGATATATAAAATTGGGGGTATTAAAATTGAAAACTCCATAGTTAAAAACCACATCGTAATTGTATGTAACATCTTTTACGCGAATGGCAGAATGCCCGTAAACCGAATAGGGTTCATTGCCGGGACTGCAGGTTAAAACACTTATTTCTGCCTGTTGGGACAGCACAAAGGCAGTGGAAGAATTTTCCTGAAATAAAAAGAACAGACTTAACAAAAACGTCAGGTACGAAATTCTCATCGATTATAATTTTCCTTTAAAGGAACAAAAAAGCAGAAACCAAAAAGAATTCTGCAATTGAAATGTTTTTTGGTATTGATTTTTTCTACAGCAGGAATTCTGTATGATTAATGCCAGGCACCGAGAATTGCTCCCATAATAACGTAAATTACCGTATTGTAGCCCACATTAATAAAAAATAAACCCCAGGGCTTTTTTTCGTAAAGTACATCGTTTAACCGGCTAGTGCCAATCCAGAATATGGCAATCATCAATCCGGCAAAAATCCCAAAACCCGCTGTGGCTTCAGGGCCAATAAACATAGCAATTGCCAGCGCTGCCAATGCAGTTGCAATGTAATTAACCACCATTATCACCGGCATAGACATGCTACTGTCTTTCAATTCTTCTTCAGTAAAACCATGTAGTTTCATCCAGGTTTTCCCAAATAAAGGGCCATACCAAATCCAGCCCACAATAAACGAACTAAGAGCGGCCACAATAACGGCCAGATAGTTAATGCTTCCAAATACTTCAGATGGTTCCATAATTGTTCATTTTAAATTAGACTGGTATAATTTACGACATTTCAATCTTTTTTTCGATCTTTGCCCCGAGAAATATAAAAGAAGGGGAAGATATGAGTTGTGCAGGATGCTCGTTCAATACTATAAATACTGAAGAAAAAATTGATGTTTACAATTGGCTGAATGATTTACCAGATACATCAGACCAATCTGATATAGTTGAAGTTAAGTTTAAAACCACACGAAAAGAATTTTACAGGAATACCGAAGGAATCCCACTTAAAAGAGGCGACAAGGTGGTTGTGGCTACCTCGCCCGGACATGATGTGGGAGAAGTTTCGCTTACCGGTTACCTGGCTGACAAGCAGTTTGAACGTAAAGTGAAAAACCCTCGGCGTTACACCTTGAATACCATTTACCGGAAAGCTTCTGAAAACGATTTGCAGGTGCTGAACGAAGCGCGTGGCCGGGAGAAACTGACGCTGGTAAGGGCGAGGCAAATTGCAGCCGACCTGGGCCTCGACATGAAAATTGGCGAGGTGGAATACCGGGGCGATGCCAAAAAAGCCATTTTTTACTACATTGCCGATGGGCGGGTGGATTTTCGCGAACTGATTAAACATTATGCCCACGAGTTCAAAATAAAAGTAGAGATGAAACAAATTGGGGCTCGCCAGGAAGCAGGTTTAATTGGCGGCATTGGTTCGTGTGGCCGGGAGTTGTGCTGCTCGAGCTGGCGAACTGATTTTTCCAGCATTTCGTCGGATGCAGCGCAAAAACAGGGACTTTCACCCTCAGCCCAAAAAATGGCCGGCGCCTGCGGAAAACTGAAATGTTGCCTGCTTTACGAACTGGATGTTTATATGGAAGCCAGGCAGGAATTTCCGGAAGAATTGATATACCTTGAAATGGCCAAAGGGCTGGCCAAACCTTTAAAAACAGATTACCTGAAAAAAGAAATCTGGTTTACCATTGAAGGAAATGCAACCTCAGGAACATTCGCCCTTTCATTAAAAGAGGTAAAAGACATTATTCAGCAAAATAAAAAGGGGCAGAAACCGGAATTGCCCAAAAAAGAAATTTCAAACGATGAGGAACCAGGCTGGCAAACCATGAATAATGAAAGTATGGACCGGTTTGAAAAGAAAAAACCCGGGAAAAACAAAAACCGCAGAAAAAAGAGCAACCTTAAAAACCGGCGACCAAAAATAAAACTTAATAAAAACTAAATCCCTAATTATTCTGGTTCGTGAACTTTTCAATTTTTTCTTTCAGGTCTTTAAATGCAACGGGTTTAGCCAGGTAATCGTCGCATCCGGCCTGAAATGCTTTTTCCATGTCGCCTTTCATGGCATAGGCGGTTTGAATGATTACGGGCAAATCAGGAAATTCAGATTTAATAATCCGGGTTGCTTCAAACCCGTTCATTACCGGCATCCGAACATCCATTAAAACCAAATCGGCTCCGTTTTGGCGCAGGTATTCAATGCCACCCGGTGGTTCTTCAAAATTCACCAGATTGCATCCAAGCAAAGTAGCCACACTTCTCAAGTATTCAATACTCGATGGATCATCTTCAAAAGAAACAATTCTTTTTTTTCCGTTTAAAGTTTCTTTTTTCTCAGGTTGCTTTTCCATATTTTTTTTAACAACAGTTTTTTCTTTCATTTCCCGGGGAACAGATACATAAAAACGAGACCCCACACCCAATTCCGATTCTACCCAAACTTTTCCTTTCAGGCGCTCAACTATTCCCGAAACAATCGCCAGCCCCAGTCCGGTTCCCTCATATTGCCTCGAAAAACCTTCCTGTGCCTGCCTGAACGATTCAAAAATAATATTAGTTTTTCCTTCTTCAATACCAATTCCGGAATCATCAACGAAAAGAACCATTTCTTCGGAAGAAGATTCATAGCATCCAAATCTGATGTGCCCTTTTTCAGTAAATTTAAATGCATTATCGAGCAAATTGCGAAGAACCTGGAATAACCGGTTTTTATCAGACCACAGCATATCGTGATCAGGCGTTCCACAATAATCAACTGTAAAATCAATATTCTGAAGTTTTTCAGATTTTTGACTTTTATACATTTCGTATATTTCTTCAAGCAGATCGTTGATGCTGAAAGCTTTCTGATCAACTTTTAATTGTTTCGCCTGAATGAGAGAAATATCAATGACATCATCGATTACGGCAGTAAGTCTTTGTCCTGAACTTTCAATAATTTTTCCGAAATATTCCAGTTTTTCCTGTTCCAGTTCTCCGGAGGTTATAAGATTTGAAAAACCAAGAATGGCATTGAGCGGAGTGCGGATTTCGTGACTCATGTTGGCTAAAAAAAGTGATTTGAGTTTGTCGCTTTCTTCAGCTTTTTGTTTGGCTGCTTCCAACTCCTCCATCATTTGTTTCCGGCTGGTAATATCATGCCCAATTCCAACAAGGCCAATAATCTGACCGTTTTTATTTCTTAACGGAACTTTGGTGGTTAAAATCCAGCGTTTGGGGTTCCCCGGCAATTCTTCTTCCCTGTTAAAAATGGTTTTCCCGTGTTCGATAACCTGCTGGTCATCTTCAAAATACTTTTCGGCCATTTCTTTTGGGAAAATGTCAAAATCCGTCAGGCCAATTACCTCTTCGGGCCTCTTCGCTCCGCAATTAATCAGGTCTCCTTTGTTTGAAATTATTTTGCGGTAGTTTATATCTTTCATATAAATGGCATCGGGCAAATTCTGAATGAGCGTATTTAGCAGGGTATTGATTTTACTTAACTCATTCTCTGTCTTTTTCCCCGATGAAATATCCTGAATGGTACCACGCAGAAAATGACCATTTGGGCCTTTTTCTACATCGGGCTTACAAATAATTTCAATCCATTTGTCAGGGCCATTTTCGCCATTTATCTGAAACTGATGTTCAAATGGTTTGCCCTCAATAATTGCAGATTGTATGGCATTTTTGAATAGTTTGTAATGTTCTTCCCCGGTAAAATGCTTAAAATCTTCAATAACAGGCGAAGCCGGAATATTCTTTTTTTCAACAATTTGCAAAACCTGATCTGACCATTGCAGGTTCCGGTTTTCCGGATCGAATTTCCAGTTTCCTATTTGGGCAATTTGTTGTGCAAGATTTAGGTCAGTTAAGCTTTCATGGAGTGCACCCTGGGAATTAACCACTTCAGTTATATCATTTGCAACACCAAAAATCATGTTTTTATCTTCCCTGTATTCGGCAATGGCATGAATATGACGAATCTGGCCGTCATTGGGGCGTTTTATTTTATACCTGACATTGTATGTTTTTCCTTTTGCGATTAATTCATGGATGGCATCGTCAAGTACGCCGCGAAATTCCGGCAAAGCAATCTTTTTTAGCTCATCCAACGGCATAGATTTGGATTTGATGCCATAAATTTCTGCGGCACCATTTGTTCCAAAAATCATATTAGTCTGCAAATCAATTTCCCACGAACCAAAAGAAGCCAGTTTCTCAGCCCGGCTCATTCTTCGGGCGTTTATTTTCATTTCTTTGGCAGAAATAGTTTCGTTGGTAATATTTGAATAACTGACCAAAACCAAATCGCCTTCCAGCTTTTTAACTTCCGCTTTATAATACTTTTTCGCTTCAATTTCCTTGTTTTCCAAGATGAAACTTCCTTTGGAATCCTTTTCCAGTATCTGTTGACAAATACATTTGCCGTTAACCTCCTTGCAAGGATTCTCCTTAAAAAATAGCTGGATAAAACAAGGATTCTCCCCCGGCTTCACTTTCGAATCATTGGTCTGAACTATAATCTTTTTCTTTAAATCAATAATATAGTAATGAAATGGTAGCGCCCCTAAAATTTCTTCTGCATTCATGTCTTTATCACTATAAATAAGATGAAAACCTCTAAAATAAAACCAAGCTTAAATACACACCTAATTTTTTAAAAGGTTTCACCGGGTTGTTTTAAAATCGGGTTTTGTAAATCACACCAAGTTTGAACTTGCTAAATTTTCACGGTGCAAAAATAAATTTTATTAAAAACAAACAAGCTAAAATGTACATATAAATATAAATTTCAGCAATTTGGAGTTTCGGCAGTGAAAAAGATTTAATTACCGGTAAGCATTTAAGAACGATTTTATCCAATGCTCAAATCCGGGAAAAGGTAATGTTACTTCGTTATATATTTCTGAAATGATTTGGTTCGAAATAGAATCGAAATCTTTTTGCCGTGGCAATACCATAATTCCTCCCAACTCAACTGCCGCCGGACTAACAACCACTTGTTTTTCAGCTATTTCATAAAAATGAGATGGCCTGAGTTTTTCACGAGGAAAAATAATCACCCTCCATTCTTCCTTTTCAAAAAAGCATAAAATATTCAACATGGGTTCGTTTCCGTTTTTCTCTGGCAGAGAAGAATATACATGATGGAAAGTATTTAATAATTCTGTCCGATGCGAAGAAACAATGCACACAAACCTCCGCAAATAATTTTTAACTGCAAATATTTTCAACCCTCGCTTATGAACAAGAACTTCTGAGTGATTTTTTTCCAGAGTTTCAAGTTCATTTTCAATGGGCAAAAATTCTCTGTTTCCGGCCTGAAAATGAAAATGATCGGGAGCCGAAGCACCACACTGTGGGCCATTGTAAAAAACGGTGAAATCTTCCAACTGGCGGGAAAGTTCCAGCATATCAGGAAAAAAATTTAAAATTTCTTGTGGCCTGTGTTCAAGAAGCGGAATGGTAAGATGAACCGGAAAAACAGGAAACGGATTAACCAGAATCAGAAACTTGTTCTGAAAATTAAGTGCTTTTTGTTCTGGCGGCAGATTTTCAGGGCACAAAAAACACGGGCGTTCGGAAATGCTTTTAGAATCTACTTTTGCTGCCGAAGAACGAATTCGCCCCGGATTGTGCTGGGCAATAATTTTAAAATGCCCGAAATCAAAACTCCGGGTTTGCACATCGGAAAGCGCTTCGTAATTTTTCCGAACAAGTTCCCACGTTTCACGTTGCTGTTTTACCAGAGCAAAAGCCTGTTCGTTCAGCGTGGAAACCGGGCCGAATTTTGAAAGTTCCGAAGATGAAATTATTCTTTGCTCTAACATGTCAGTTTTCTTTTTTTATTTCAGACCTTGAAGGTTTTTGAAACCTTCAAGGTCTGAACGAAAATTGTGCCTGTTAATCCCTGCCTGCTTGTTTCATCCGTGCCAGCAATTCAATGGTCCGAATGCGGTCTTTATACAAATTGTGCGCATTCTGTTTGGCAATATCCAGCGAGGCATCGGTATTGTCTTCCCAGCGGCGGCAAAGATAAACCGGTTCATAAATCCGTCCTATTTTGTATGTTCGCGAAATGGCCAGTCCCACGGCATAATCTTCACCATAACTTACATTGGGCACTTTTATTTCGCGTAAAACCGGTGTGTAAAATGCACGCGGAGCACCCAAACCGTTAATACGCAGAGCATTATTTGGCCCGTTATCAGAAGTCCATTCCCTGTGGTCGATTAATCCGGGTGGAATTTCCTCCAATTTGAAGTTGGTCATTTGGTAACTGCCAATTACCATGGCACATTTTTCTTCATGGAATTTATCCACAATGGTTTGCAGAGTATTTTCGCTGGCATACAAATCGTCGCTGTCGAGTTGCACGGCAAACCGACCGCATTTTTTATGAAAAATTCCTTCGTTCCAGCACCCGCCAATTCCCAAATCTTTTCGTTCAGGAACAAGGTGAATCAACATGCCTTCGCCGGCATATTTTTGAAGTATTTCGGTTGTTCCATCAGTGGAATAATTGTCCACCACAATCAGGTTGAACCAGAAGTCCGTTTTTTGAATTAACACGGATTCCACCGCATCTTTAATGGTTTTCACCCGGTTTCGCACCGGAATAATCACCGAAACTTCCACCGGAAATTCATATTCTGAAAAATCAACTTCTTTAAACGGAGGAGAAAGAAATGCACCTATTTTTTTCAGGTGACTGGTGCAAGCCTTTTCCATTTCAATCTGTTTTTCACGGGCAGAGGGACTCACATAATCGAACTGTTTTTCGCCCGATTTTCGGGTGTCGGTTTCCACCATGGTGAACAAAAACTCGGGAACACGGACGAGTTCGCCCAACCTTGCCGCATGAAGCCGCAGTGCATAATAACCGGCAAATTGAAAATTCTCTTCTGAAAAACTTTTCAATACATCCGTCCGGTAAAACTGCACCGGACCAAAATTAAAATCGTCGCGCAAACTTCCCTTTTGGTAATCGATTACCGGATGGGCGGTTTCATCACCGTTTTTCACCTCGCGGTAATCGGCATAAACCATGGCTGCTCCTGTATTTTCGGCTACCTGAAACAACCTGGAGATGGCAAACTGCCCCAATTCAACAGGCGAATTGTTTAAAGCCAATAAGCTATATGTTGCAGAAGATTTCTTTGCAATTAATTCGATGGTTTTTGAAGAAAAAGGCATTTCTACAACAAGTGTTTCAATACCGGGTATCTCAACTGCTTCCGGACAAATTACAAAAACGTTGTTTACCAGCGCATTTGCATTTAAAAGCATAGACATTTCCCGGGTTTTTTTCTGTCCGGTAAAAGCAATGAAACAATCTATTTTATTCATTTGGTATTTTATTTCCATTCTTCACTGAGATTAAAGGTTTGCAATTTTTGTCGGCTTGCAGGGATTCGAACCCTGGACCCGCTGATTAAGAGTCAGCTGCTCTGCCAACTGAGCTACAAGCCGTTTTCTTGCAAAAATAGTAAAAACAAACACAATTATTTCCTTTCATTTTGAAACAAATATGACTGATTTGTTGTATCTTGATATCATTTAAGACAAAATAGTATTTTGTAAACTTTTGTCGGAAACCATTAAATGAATGATTATGAATATTCATGCAAACAAAACACAGGACAGTAAAAACCATGTGGTTACAAACAAAATGCCTCAGAAACAGAATTCCAGCCAGAATGGCGAACCTGCATTTCAATTTGTAGATAACCGACCCGAAACCACAACACAAATTCAACTGCAAAAAATGACACTAAACAGTCCTCATGCAAATCAAGCATTGCAATTAAAAACTATTGCAAACAGCCAGGCAGAAAGTCCCATACAAAAACAAGGAATTGAGGAAGAAGAACTTTTACAGGGGAAATTCCTAACCGTTCAAAAACAACCTCTTGAAGAAGAGGAATTGTTGCAGGGAAAATTTAAACCTGTTCAGAAAAAAGGGTTGGAGGAAGAAGAGCTGCTTCAGGGAAATTTCCATACTGTGCAAAAGCAGGGAATTGAAGAGGAAGAACTGCTTCAGGGAAAATTTGAACCGGTTCAGAAGCAGGAAAACGATACCGGTCTTCCGGATAACCTCAAATCCGGAATTGAGAGTCTTTCCGGCCTTACAATGGACGACGTTCAGGTGCATTTCAATTCTGATAAACCCGAAAGTATGCAAGCCCATGCTTACGCGCAGGGAACCGATATTCATCTGGCGCCGGGCCAGGAAAAACATTTGCCCCACGAAGCGTGGCATGTGGTACAGCAAAAGCAGGGCCGCGTAAAACCGACCATGCAGTTGCAGGGAAAAGTGAATGTGAACGATGATAAAGGGTTGGAAAAGGAAGCGGATGTGATGGGTGGAAAAGCTTTGCAGTTTACCACGAATCGAATAGTTTCAGATACACTAAGAAAGGTGCAAAATAGGACAAATGTGAATCAGTTAAGGGCCTCCCAGAAATTGGCTGATAATATTTCATCAAAGCCAATTCAAATGGGAAGGGGAAAACATCATGAAAGAGGTGAATTCGATTTGTACAATCAATATAAGGACGAGATTAAAGCTGAAAATCCTGACTTGCCTTATACAAGCCCGGAAATTGCAAGACTTGCAGCGGAAAGATTTAGAGCACAATACGGTGAACCTGACAAAAAAAATAAGATTGGAAAGTAACCATGACCACTCATTCAAATAAAACACAGGATAAAAAGAATCAGGTAGTTATAAATGGGATAACGCAAAAATCGAAGGGTGGAGAAGCTTCTTTCCAATTTGTTGACAACACCGCCCCGAAACCTCCACACAAATGAAACTGCAAAAAATGGCATTCACCAGCCCTCAGAAAAATCAAGCCTTACAACTTCAGGCTATTGCAAATAGCCCAACTAAAAATTCCGTTCAAAAACAGAGAATAGAGGAAGAAAATCTGCTGCAGGGAAAATTTGATGGAATACATGTGGCGGATAATGTAATACAGCGTAATGGCAAGGGAAAGGAGGTTGTTAATGACCTCACAAATCCAGGCTGGTTTCCACCGGGAAAAAGTGAAACCAACGCTGGGAAGGCCGCGATAACAGGCGCTGAACTAAAAATCCTCCTGCGTGGTGCCGCAATTGCTGCATGGGATACCTATTCCTATCATGCTACAAAATCAGAAAATACAGAAAGTATTGTCACCAAAGGGCTTGACCCTAATCGTGGCGGAACAGGGGCTGCTTCGGGCAACACTGAATTTGAAAAACATTCCAGAGGCCAGGTTCATTATACCCGAAATCGTGGATTGGCCGAAGATTATCAGCGGCATTTTCAGGGTGATTCACCTTTTGGCCGGAAAGATCCCAAGCCAGGGCCTGCAGAAGTATTGAAAATTGCAGTTCCGAGGGATGTTATTGAACACGAGGAGATTGACCCTGATAGCAGAACTTCTGATCGGGCATACCGAACAACAAAGCATATTCCGGGAAAATATATCAGAAAGACGAATCCTGTACCAATTCCGGAACCTAAAGCACAAAAACGAGGAAAACGAAAAGCTGAACCACTTATTCCCGGCGCGAATGCAGAAGCCTGGAAAGAACATGTTATTCGTTCATTCGCGGAAACCGATGCATTGATGAGTAATATGCCTTCATCAGCCACCAATGTGTTGTATGATGTAATGAAACGCGGGCTGGATGTGACTACGGTGCTTCAACTTGTTAAACAGGCGTTACAATCCATGCCGGCAAGTGATATACTGGAATTCAAGCCGGAAGATTACAAAGCCAACCCAAGGGTTATGCAAGGCGAACATATTGATGCAACGGGAGATATTCTTCCTCTCAAACATTAAATAAAAATATTAAACCAGAAATAACAGGAAAATAATGAGAAACGCGATGTATAATAATGAAAATCATAATTTAACGAAAAAAAAGATTTTGTATTTCAATTCATTCCCAAAAACACAGATTGTTAATGTGGCTTCGCTAATAGTATTTATGCTATTTTTCTCATTTAGTGCATTTTCCGAAAACAAAAACCTGATTTTTCCGCCCGAAAATCTTCCTGTGGAAATTTCGGTTGATTTGTACATCAATAAAATATACAACATCAACACAGTGGATGAAACCTACCAGATTGACGGTTACCTCGAATACTCCTGGGTTGATGAAAGGTTGAAACAAAGTGGTACAGATTCCATCTCCGGCCCCCGCCTGTATGAAAACGACAGGGCAAGAGAGTTTATAAACACAAAAATCTGGTTCCCAACCATTGAAATAATGAATGTGCAGGGTGAAATTGAAAAACCCGGCATCAGCATTGAAATCCATCCGGATGGAACAATTATTTACGACGAAAGATTTTTCGGAACGTTCAGCACCTATATGAATTTCAGAAATTTCCCGTTTGATACGCAAAACTTTAAGGTTCGGGTTGAAGCATTTTCGTACGACAACAACTATCTGGTTTTTACCAATCCGACTTTGTTTTTTGAAACAGAAAGTAACTCGTTCGTTGAAAAATGGAATATTACCGGGAAGACTGCAGAAATTTCAGCCCATCCTTACCCTGAAAACTATCCTGAAAACCCTCATTACTCGAGAGCTGAATTCGAAATTAAAGCTAAAAGATTAACCGGATATTACCTTTGGCAGGTGTTGTTTCCTTTGTTCATTATAATCATGGCATCATTTGTTATTTTTTGGATCAGGGATTTCGGCACACAAATCGGCATTGGTTTCACGCTCATGTTAACCGTTGTGGCGTTTAACTTTTATTCGGCTTCCATTTTGCCGGAACTGCCGTATCAAACTTTTATCGAAACCATCATCATTATAGGATATGTTTTTATATTCCTCGGAATTTTGGCCGTTATTATTAATTACAGGCTTTACAGTGATAAAGGAAACGAGACGAATAATATGCTGATGCGGATTTTGAGATACCTTTTCCCGCTGACCTTTTTTATTGCCTGGTTTGTGTTATTTATGCTGTTCAAAATCGATTAAATTTCTGGTAAAATTCGAACATTATTCTTTTTTAAAAACGGAAAAATCTTTCTCGAAATGCTGAATGGAATAAATGATCGTGTCCATAATATCGCTCAATTGGTCAGCAAGTAAACTGGTTTTAGTGGACAATGCCAAAACGTATTTAAAGTAAATCTGGCTCCAGGCCAAGTTGGTATTGAAATGCCCCAGTGGTAACTTGCGGTTTACATTTTGAATCAACGTTTTTAATTCACCCGGGCAAGGCGAAGGGATAAAAAAAGGATATTCATAATAAAACTGGATAAAAGAAGAACCTTCCAAATCGTTACTTAATGGCATCAGATTAATTACCAAAGTTTGAGCTTCTTCCCGGTTATTTCTGAATTTTACCGAAATCATATCCCACGAACCGGTTTCGCTTTTCGGTAAAATTTTACTTTCATATTCTATTTTCTCCAGATTGCCCTGAATCCCGCGAAGTAATGTTAAATCATCCATTTTCATTTACAATTTTTATAGTTCTCTCTGCTGAAAAGCTTGTAGCAAAATACTGATTTGCTTTTGCGGATCGCCGTTTTTTGAAAAAAGTTTCCCCTCATTTACTCCCGAAGCTTTGAGATACCGTTTTACTTTGTCAAAATCCTTTTTATCCTTTACCGGATCTTTGTACGCCAAATCTACAATTAATCGGATTAAATATTTCACCTGTTTCACCCTGAAATCATTTTTAGCATAGCTCGATTTTGATGTATCCAGATTATAAAACTTTCCTTTCTTTAAAACATCCTCTTTATTCAAATTTGCTTTTGCCTCTTTTTTTGCTTTTGAATTTCTTGCCTTTTGTTTTGCAAACCGGGTTACAGGCAAAGCAAGGTCGGTTGCCGCTGCCGCCCCTTTTACAACTCCGCCACCCATGGCTCCAACACCGGTTAAAGTGGCTATTGCTCCTGCTATTTTTGCCATTTCGGTGGCAATATGAATTCCCTGCCTCACAACTCTTTTCTTATTTGCATCCTTTAATTCTGTAGCTAATGTAAATTCGGCAACATCTTCACGTGAAAGCTCATGTTTATAGGTTTCGAGTTCGGCAATTTCCAACTTTAACCTGTTGATTTCATTTTGCAATTTCCCTTTATCGGTTTTCTTGCCGGGATTTGCTAATTCTTTCTCATATTTTTCAATAATTCTCTTTTTATTTGAAATGGCGGCATCATATTTTCTGTAATTTGATGAAGCTTCCTTCATTTTGTCTTTATCTTCTTTACTATTGTTTGCCAGCAGTTTTCGCTGGTCATTCATTTCTTTCCGGCTGTTGTTGGAAATAATCAGATAATAGGCTTCCATGATAATATTTACCCCTGAAATCGCAATGTCCAATCCGGGAACTGCAGCCATTAACTGTCCTGAAGCAGAACCATTTACCAACTCCATAAAAGCCTTTACGGATAAAACAATGCTTTTTGCGGTTTCCATGGCATGAATGGCAATTTCTCCGGCAGCTTTTGCTTTTTCGGGAGTTGAATAATCCTGGTGTTCATTAATCAGTTCCACAAGCTGTCGCATTCCGACAAAAGCCTCTTTAATGCCGGCGAATGCTGCGCCAAACCCCTCGAAAGCAGAACCAAACGCACTCGCAACAGTCGGGTTTTCGGAGCCGGATGCCGTGTGAACCAATTTTGAAATGGCTTCACCCGTCTTCATTCCGCCTTGCTCAATTTCCAATGCTTTTTCGATTAAATCGGCGGTGGAGGCTTCCGGATCACCTAAGCTAACAAAACCGTTGGCCATGGCCAGCAATCCGGTAATTCCGGTTATGGAATCCCCAACAATACCCATGTTGGCAGCATGAATTTTATCCTCACTTGATGCACCAGATCCACCACCGGTGTTCGTAAAAACCGTTTTATCGTTTAATGCATCGGCAACTCCGGTAATTCCTTCATTACCAATTAATGTGGCCGGTACTTTGGTTATCTCATCCACCACCGTATTTGTAGTGCCCAAACCTTTGACAAATTTTCCTTTCCCTTTTTCAGCTTTCACGTCCTCAAAAACATCCTCTCTGATATAAAACCCTGGTTCCATCGGTTTTCCTTCAACGCTGATTACCTTAAACCAGTTGTAAATATGTTCGCCTTCTGCGTCTTCATCCTTGTAAATTTCCTGGTTTGGGCCCCGCCTCGATCTGACTTTACTACCCGTTTCAATTACCAGTTCCTGTCCGTGAAAAATTTCCATTTCATCATCGCTGGCATGCAAACTTTTTTTGTTCATTTTAACCAGATGAGACACGCCGGTAACAATGATGTTTTTTTCTACCCGCTGAATTACAGGATTTACCTGCTGGCTGTTATTCGCCATTTCCCGGAGTTTTCTTTGGACAGCAGTTTCCGGGCGATTATCAACAAACTGAAACAGGGACTCACCGCCTGCGTTTTTCCGGGAAGTAACCTGCCCAACCAGCGGACTTTTATTTTCCTGTGTTTTTTCAGCGTGAGTCGCCATATATCTTTCTTTTAAAAATCAGGGCTGATTTTTCTGTTTATACTTATTTTTAATGATGGATGATTTGAAAATAATTCCCAGAACAATTCCAATAATAGCAGCCTGAATCAAAATCCAAAAGTTTGATTCTCCCTGGTTGCCGGCGCCGATGGAATCCAGGTCTGGTTCTAAAAACAGTCCCAATAACAGAGACAGTAAGGCTATAATAACTGAAAGCCAAAATGTTGCTATCAGAATAACCTGAATGGTTACGCCTCCAAGTTGAAACCGATACAGAAAATTTCTTGAGAAATTAATGAATACTGCCATCAATCCAAAGAGCAGGGTAATTCCAAACAGAATTCTGGAATAAACATACCACCTGCTAATTAAATCCCAGCAAGCTTCCATGTTTTCGAGAATTGTTTTGTCATCGCCGGTATAAGGTACATTTTTGGCATATCTCAGGTCAGAAATTTCTGCAAGGCGGTAATCTGCTGCAAATATTTTAAGATAACTTGAATCAGGATTTATCCTTTTATAATGCTGAAAGTGTGACCAGACTTCTTTCCAATTGGTAATTTCGAGCACTTCCATACTATTCTCCAGCGTAGTGTTTTTCAGGGAATCGTACAAACAGGGGCAAAATTCCTGAACCTTTTCATTTTCGGTTTTGTTAGCAACTGAGTCTATTGTAACAAAAGAAATTCCCAAAACATCCCACAATTCGGAATACCCATCGTCGTAACCCAATCCGCGAATGGCCACTCCACCCAAATTATTTTCAAGCACCCAGTTGTATTTCTGGTATAAACTGTTGCTGTTTTCATACCATACCTGTTTTTTGTTGAATTTTCCCTGCTCATATGTTGAAGGAACACTAATGTTCAAATATGCAGCAACCTGACTGGAATCAATCCCCTCATCAATAGTCCGCTCTAACTTTTGATTGTTTTTATACCTTTCAACAATCTCATTGTATTTCAACTGCTTTCCTGCATTTCCTTTAACCGTTATTCCCGCAAAATCTTCCACATTCCATTCAATACCCAAGTAAGAAAGCGTTACAATCAGTTTTGAAATGGGGATTTTTCCGTTGCTGTAAAAATTAACGGTGGATTCAATGGTACGTTGTCCGTATTTATCGCTGTTATATAACGGACTGGGTGTTAGTGCTATATTGTTGTTTACACTTGTCAGTTCATCAGTCAGTACAAAATAATAATCAACCAACTGATTCAGCTCAAAAAAGTTAAATGCACCTATTTTAAATAAACTTTCATCGTCTTTCACTGCCGGAATTGAAATATTTAACTGAATAAGGTCATTTCGGCTGTTGAGAAACTGGCGGACATCCCGGATGAATTGTAGAAAAACATGTCTGTCAGACGAATTGATAAAATCGAAGTATATATTTACTCCAGTCAGTTTTTGATCTGAGATAATTGCATCCAGTTCATTCAAAAATGTTTTTTTGGCAACTTCATTATTCAAAAACTGATTGATAACAGCCGGAAGTTTGCTGTATATGGTAAGGTGCACATCACAATTTTTCCGGTGAGCCAGGTCGATAACCCCACCAGGCTTCTGAAACTCTGCCAAATCCTGCAGGTTTCTGATTCTGCCGTTGGCCCCAATTTCATAACCATACAAATTAATAGCCGACAGATAGCTGTAATTGTAATTTAAATATTCCGTTTTGTTCCAAGGATTATGCCACCCAATTACATTAGTTTTGGTAGTTAACCTTTTTCTTATCTGATTCTTTTTGTCAGCTAAACTATCGGGTTCATCAGTTCCCAAATCACTTGAAAACTGAATTTCACGAATTTGTTTCAAAAAATCATTGTTCCGGTTTAGCAACTCCTGTTTTGCCTTACTTTCCTTGTCTTTTATTACAATCTCCTGAATAACTGTCTCTATTTGCATTTTCAGAGAATCAATAATTTCTTTCGAGGCTTTTTTGTCCAGATTATAATTGGTCACAATAGCATCAATGCTTTTGCTGATTGTTGCACTGTTCATCGTAATGGTATCCAATTGATCCATAATGTCATAAACAGTAGCAGAATCTACTTTCAGTTTTCCTTTCTCAACCAGATTCTGCATAAAATTATAAATCCGTTCTTTTTCATTCCGGTTTCTGTTATTTCTGAATTTTATGGGTTGAATAATTTTTTGGATAAAGTTTAAATCACCCTTTCCAAACGATAGGGTAGTATCAATCACAACTGTTGCCGGAGCAATTGAATCCTGGGCTTTTGCCATTTCGAATTGAAAAGCAACAATAAACAAGAGGATTGCCCACCTTATTTTATAAACTGATTTTTTTATACCTGTCCGGTTATTCACTTGATTTCAGTTTTAATAAATACTATTTTCATTTTCACACCCATTCCACATGCATTGTTTTTTTCATCCACGGAAGTTTTATCAGTGATATATTCCAGGGAATTGATTTTACCAGGATATCAACCCCCTTTTTTTCTACATCCAGGTAAACTTCCCCGTTTTTAAATCTCAAAATTCCCTCCCGCTGTAAAAAGGTTTCCTGGATTCCTTCAGGAGTTGAGGATTTAACTTTTTCCCAATTATTTATCAGCCCGTGCAATAAACTGCTGGCCAGTTCTTTTTCTTCTTCCGTTAATGTGACAAACGGATCCAGATGATCTTCTGGCAACATTCCGGCGAGTATTTTATTGAGAACCAGCTCGTATTCCGGGAAATCGGTTTCGTTAAAAATCAAGTATTGAAGAAGATAAACCGCCCTGTTTTTGAATTCAGCATGTACAAACTCCCCATTTTTTACAAACGAAAGATGCTCAAACAAGCGGGTTAAAAACGGCCAGAACAGAATAAGCCCGGCATTGTACACTTTAATTCCAACCCCGGAATCTTCATCAGAAAATATAGTTTCCATTTTTTTATTAAGCTCTTTTATATGATCTGGAAGTCCGGTTTTTAAATTCAGTAAGCGGACTAATTCAGCAGGAAAAACAACCTCTTGCTTTAATTCAGGTTGCTGAACTTTGTAGTAAACCGATCTTAAAACCTCATTCCAGTTTACACGTGGGTATTGTCTTTTTATAAACTTTAAAAATTCAGTATGAAACTGATTCTGGGAACGCTTTAAATTTTCCTTGTAAAAATCCAGTGAAAACGCATAAACTGCCTCTCTCCATTGCTCGGGAGTTATATTTCTGAAATAAAAATACGGGCCGAGTTTCAGATACGATTGAATTTGTTCTGCAATTTCGTGGTTCTCTTTTAACCACTGATTCAGAATCTGATCATCGGTTAAAAAATAAAGACCTTTATATAATAATTCGGTGTTTTTTGCTGCTTTTTCAAGAAAATCATCAATATCGCTAATGTCCGATTGACCTTCTGTTTTTTCAGGCACTCTCCCGGGTTCATCGTGAATCTTTGATTTGTTTTTTTGGTTTTGAAAAACCTTTTCCCATTTTAATTTCAATTCCTTGCTTCCGGCAATTAACCTGTCAATTTCAAAACATGCAGATTCCGGGATTCTGCCGGCCAGCTTTTCAAAAATTTGGGATTCCTTTTCTGCCAACAAAAGGCTTTCTTCAAATTCACCGGGAATTTTTCCGGCAAGTTTCTGAAGGTTATTTATCACTTCCGGAAAAGTTAGCTGACCTGCCCACCAAGGCAAAAAACCATGTTGTGCATAAAAATCCAGAATCCCGAGTTGATGCTCCAATGCCTTAACCTGATTCTGCTTTTCCGGTTCATTTTTTACGTTTACAACTGGTTCAGATTTATCCGGGGCTTTCCACAATTCAACCAGTTCTATGAGTTCATTTGAACCTGAATCCAGCATTTTTTCAATAACGGGATAAAACAATTCCGGCTTATGAACCGCTTTTAATTTTTGGAGCAGATGGCTAAAAAATGTTTTTGCAAATGTTTCTGAGGTTAGCTTTTTTTCCTGCACAAAAGCCTGAATTGCAAATTCTTCAACGACCGACCTCCAAAATTCTGCATTTAGTTTTCCTGAAAAAGTTCCGGAAAAAAAAGAACGGAGTGCGGTCCGATACTGTTCAAACTTTTTGTTTTCAAAAAGATAATCATTTGAATCAGTTTTTTGCTGAAACTTTTCGAAGCCTGCAAGCGGTGATAAAGTTTTACTTACAGTTTTCCACTGTTTTTCAGGCAAATAGAACTTCAATAAAGTGAAAACCAGTTCCTGATCGCTGGTGTATTTTTGAATGGATTCCAGAAAAAGTTGCTGGTTTAAATGCGCATAAAAGGCAATTTTTTTAACTATTTCTTCCACAGCATTTCCTGAAAACCGAACACCGGTTTTAGCAAAACGTACCTGGTTAACAAGCAAATTCAAATCTTTCTCCAGCGCGGTTTTTATCCGGTTTTTGTCCGATTCATCATCGACCAGGTGGCGAAGATTGTCAGGAATCCTGAACTCTTTTGCCAATCCAGCAATTAAAAACTCCAGGGCAACCGACCTGAAAACAGCTTGCAGGTTTTCACCTCCGCTTTCGGCCATTGCCTGCATAAATATTTCATTTTGAACCGGTTTTTTGTTAATCCAAACTTTCTCTCCCAAATCGAATTGCTGCGATATTTCATCCATAATTTTTGACAACCCGCCAAATACTTCCTGAAAAAAATGAAGGAAATAATCTTCCAGTAAATCCTGTTTGCCATCGGGTACCAGAAATTTTATCCGTTCAGACAGACTTTTCAATCCCTCAGTATTTTTAATTTTTTGGGCCAGGAAATCGTCGCGTTGCTGAATCAATTCCTGAAAAATCTGCTGAACCTCACTCAGATTAAAACGGCTGAAAGGTTCCGGCAGGCTCCCATTTGACAGATAATAAAGAACAATTTTCTTTTTGTAAACCTTCGAAAGTTCATTGTCCTTAAAGGAGTCGGGACTTAAAATCCGGGAATCCTGATTGGCTAGCACTTCGCTATCTGAAAGCAATTTACGAATGCCAGAAATTTCAGTAAAATGTTTTTCGTCTTCCACAACCTGAAGCATCTTTTTTGGTCCGATGCTTTCTACCGAATGAATAAATTTATGAAATTCAGGACTTCTGCCAATTTCTGAAATGTCAAGTCCGGCACTGTAAATCAGGAACAAAACAAATTCTTCATTATCCAGTTTCCGGGCAGAATTTTCGTGCCAGTACAAAATTGCCTCTGTCACAAAATAGGTTATCTGCTTTTCTGTTTCTCCCGAAAATTTTGCATGGAATTGAGTTGCAATATTTTGAGTGAATGCGCGAATTAATTTATACAGTGAGTCGTCGCTTTCGGGATTAAATAGCCCAACCAGAAAAGAAGCACCCGATTCAGTGAGTTGTTCGATAAGTTGCTCTCTTTTTTCACTGCTCCGAATGGCCAAAAAGATCTCCTCCTTCAACAATTCTAAGTTCCATGAATTAAGGTTTTCACCCCCGGCATTTAAAAATTCCACCAGTTGTTCAATGCTTAAAGATTGATTTTCAGACTTAGTTGGAAATTTGCTTTTTTCACCCTGAAGTTGTTTCAACGAACTTTCGGCCATCATTAAAATTGGGTCGGTTCCTTTGTTTCTTAGGATAACCTCTGCAATTAAGTTGATATCAGGATCGAGAAC